>CAIVDM010000029.1 GCA_903904735.1 uncultured delta proteobacterium | reverse complement strand
CGCCTTCTCGCGCAATGATTCCAAAAAGTTAAGCCTGCTTTCCACAATTTTTCCACCGTAGTCTGTGAGTAACTCGTTCCATGGTCTGAGTTGTGAAAGTGTGGCATCAGGAGTCTTAAGGACCGCTGACTTGCTGGCTAGCGCTCGCTGGTAAGCCATGAGCGTATTTAAAAACGAGGGCTGCACGTCGACCATGTGTCGGTCGAGAAACTTCCTCCTGCTCGAAGGAGAGCCCTTAACAAGGGTGAGGTCAGACGGGGAGAAGGCAATCACGGAGCAACGGCCCATCAAATCGGCGATCGAGGGAAGTTCGTTTCCATTTCGATACGCGACACGTTGCCCGGGTGAGAATGAGATACCCAACTCATCAGAACCGGTCTTGTGTACCACCGTCCCAAAAATAGATGACTCTCGCTGTCCCCACTTGAGAAGCTCACCGTTCGTGTTGGTGCGAAACGAGCGTGAGCCCGAAAGAAGATAGATCGCCTCAACGATATTAGTCTTACCGTTACCGTTGAGCCCTGTGATGTACACCGGTCCCTTCGAAAACGAGATCGTCTGATCGACGAGGTTCCGAAAGTTGTACACCTTGAGTTTTGATACGAACACAAACAGTTCCTCGCGTGGGTATTATTTCCACAGCTGTGAGTAACTCTGTTGATAAAAACAGAGCGCGCGCGTTACGCACTTTCACACATGATGACATACAAAAAACGAATGCCCCATAGAGTAACCATCGTCACTCTGATGGGGCATGCGCCTGAGCCACCGATATTCGGGGATTTCTCAGTCGAGTCGAAGCGGCATCACGATGCCGATCGATGACTCGTCGCTCTCCGCGTAAAACTTCCCTGGTCCAGTCTCTCCACTCAACTCTAAGATAAACGGCTGGCTCTCACCAATCGTGGAGAGCGCGTCGAGAATATAGCGGGCGTTGAAACCAACTGAGAAATCTCTTCCCTTGTAATGAACCTCAACTTCCTCTTGAGCCTCACCAACTTCTGGCGAAGAGCTCGATATGCGAACGAGATTCGGGAAGAAATCGAGACGCACTCCCTTGTTCTTATCGCTCACGACAAGCGACACGCGCTTAAGGGCTTGCGTAAGCTGCGAGCTCAGCACGGCGATCTTCGTGCCGGCGCTCTTCGGGAGAACTTGCTCATAATTCGGGAACTCACTATCGAGCAGCTGTACCACCAACTTCCATGATGGTCCTTGAATTACAAGAAATCCTTGAATTACATCCACACCAACAGGAACATCCCCCGCTGACTCAAGCGCCTTGCGCACCTCCGCCAATCCTTTGCGAGGGACGATAACGTGATCGGTCTCACCTTCTTTTTTGTTAGCGCCCTTCGCGACCAAGCCTGAGAAATCAACCCCCTCGAGTGGGCGGGTGATGAGCGCTAGACGGTGACCATCAGTGGCGATCATCCGTAGCCCTGGAGTCTTGCCCTCTTTGACGAGCTCCACACACACGCCGTTCATGTTGTAGCGCCCCTCATCGAGCGAGACCGCGTAGAGAGTTTTATTGATCATCTCGCTAAGTGTCGCCGCGGAGAGCTTGCACTTGGTGTCCAATCCGAGTCCTGGTGGAACTGGATACTCCTCAGCGCCGACTCCCACGATCTTCAACTTGGAGCTGCCTGCCGCTACCTCAACCCGATCACGCTCCCCAGCCCTGATGGTGACATCGCCATCGGGCAACTCTCGCACGAGATCGCCGAACACCTTCGCGCTTACGGTTATGGAACCTTTCTTCTTCACCGTGGCGGACGCGGACGCGACCGCCGTAATCTCAAGATCACTCGCTGTAACCTTAAACGACTTATCGTCCGAACTGAGGAGAAGGTTTCCCAAGATCGGCATCGTCGACTTCTTCTCCGCTATCGCTAAGGTGATATGGAGAAGTTTTGAAAGCTCTGACTTTGGAATTGTGATCTCCATGCGAGTACCTATTGTATTAAGAATTTAAATTTAGTTAGTGAATAGTAATAAGTAAGGCTTCTTTCTGGGGAAAATCAACCTAAAGTTTTGTTATTTTTAAGTTTTACGGGCCTCATATCCTGTTAGAAACCTCTGAGTAAAAACGTTCTTTATCCACACCCCCCTCTAATTTCACTTCTCGGCGTGAGCAGCTGACGCCCAACCCCCAGGTTATCAACACAGTTATCAACAGAAGCGACCAAAATTTCATCCACATTGCGCGCACAGGGGTGTGGAAAACTCTGTGGGAATGTTGGTAACTTTGTTGATAAGCGGTCGATAAGCAGGTAATCCACAGAGCGGTACAATTTGTTAGTAAGTGATGTAACTGCTTAATAATAATGATATTATCCGAAGATTATCTTCTCAATACTCTCGATGAGTACCTTTACTTCACTATCTGTGGATAACTTGCCCGAAACCACCGATGCGGCGTGAATAACGCTCGAATGGTCGCGTCCGCCAAAGTGTTCGCCGATTTCAGGGTAGGAAGCGGTGGTGTGCTTGCGACACAGGTACATCGCGATGTGCCGCGGGAAAGAAAGGTTCTTCGTGCGGCGCTTCGAGATAATCTCACTCACCTTAATGTTGAAGTGATTGGCGACCGCTTTCTTAATATCATCGACGGTGACGTTCACCACCTTGGGTTGGAGCAGTGGCTTGAGCGCCGCTTTCGCCATGTCCATCGATATCGGAACGTTTTGGATAGAGCTAACCGCATGCAGGCGAGTGAGCGCCCCCTCGAGTTCACGAACGTTCGAAGAGATGCGCTCAGCGATAAGATGGCTCACTTCATGAGGTAGGTTAAACTCCTCGACGAGCGCTTTTTGTTTTAGAATCGCGACGCGGGTCTCGAAATCGGGAGCTTGAAGATCGGCCGTTAATCCCCACGAAAATCGGGTTTGTAAGCGCTCCTCAATTCCAGGGATATCCGTGGGAATCTTATCCGAAGTGATAACGATCTGGCGCTTAGCGCTGTAGAGGGCGTTGAACGTGTGGAAGAACTCCTCTTGAGTTCGTTCCTTTCCACTAATGAACTGAATGTCGTCGATAAGGAGCACTTCGATTGTACGCAGACGCTTTTTAAACTCCTCCATCTTGGCGTGTCGAAGCGCTAAGATGAGCTCGTTAGTAAATGTCTCCGAAGACATATACAGGACCCTAGAAGTCGGAGAGCGCTGGAGAACCGCGTTACCAATCGCATGCAGCAAGTGGGTCTTCCCGAGTCCCACGCCACCGTAAATAAAGAGCGGGTTGTAGCTTTGCCCAGGCTTCTCCGCGACTCGCATCGACGCGGCGTGGCAGAACTGATTGCTGTTGCCCACCACGAAGTCGGCGAACGTGTAACGTGGGTTGATGTTGTTGTAGAGATCGGCGTCAAGTGGATCCGGCTTCTGCTCCGGTTGTGATACGCGAGAGGGAGAGGAAGACGAAGAATCCTCTGAATCCTCAGCTTTTCGGACCCTTTTTACGACAAAAGGTGTATGCGGACGCCGAGCGTCCTCACCGAGCGCGTCATCTGGTGAGCCGCTGCTCGGTCTTTCAACGGGGATAACTGAGAGATTCAACTCAGGACATTCGGCGTAGTGAGCGAGTCGATCGCGTAGCTGGCTAGAGTAACGACTGGTGACGTAGTTACAAATAAGTCGGGATGGCCCTCGAACGATGACATGAGAGGTGGTCGAGGCGGCTATGTCGAGTTCAAGGGGCTCGATGTAAGCGGCGACGATATGCTGGTTTGAGTGCTTACACACATCGGCGATCGCCAGCGCCCAGCACTGATCGATCGTGTTTTCATCGGCGGAACTCGTCGAGCTAAAAGACGATATCGATGGTGATTGAGGCGCCTCTGGGGCGAGCGGAGCGGATTCGGCTTCGCCGGTGGCTTCGTTATCGATCGAGCCAAATGATTCCGGCACAACGCTTTCGCTCATCATTCCTCAAGATTTGCTTAACGGAGCATACTGAAGGCACGTACTCGAGGACGCACCAACCCGACTCCGTCATTAGGCGGAAAGAGCGTTATAGTACGAGAGGAGAATTTTACAAGAATCTAGTTGAAGAATTTTCTCGCACCGCGCAAGACACAAAATCGCAATAAGCATTGTATTTTAAGTTGCTTAAACAAAGCGCGCGAGCTGGAAGCTGAGATCGGGATCGACGCCCATATAGCTCTGGCCGGCACTCTACGGGTGGGTCTTAAGGTTTGCCTTAATGGTCCAAATCTTATACAACTACCCCGCTTAGATTGAGGTCTATGGAAAACCACTACACCTATTTTCACTCACTTGGCTTAGCTGATCCAAACCATCAAAAATTAGCGACCGCTATAATCATGGGAGCGGTGTTGGTTTTCTTGGGCGCGGGAAGCGCCAAGACGTTGCGTCGCAAGCGCAATCGCGTAGGCGCGCAAGACGGCGTTGTTCCTGATGAAAAAATCACGACAACTGGATTTTTCGACTTCTTTATCGAGAACTTTGTGGCGTTCCAGGATTCGATCCTTGGAAGAGAGAACCGCAAGTATTTGCCTCTCACCGCCACTGTATTCCTGTACTTGTTCTGTCTTAACCTGATCGGACTCATCCCTGGAGTGCCGGCCGCGACGACGACCGTGTGGACCACGGTGCCGGTTGCGCTCCTTATATTCTTCTCATTTAACTACTATGGGATCAAAGAGCAGGGGCTTGGTCACTACATCAAGCATTTCGCAGGACCCGTATGGTGGCTGGCTATCTTGATATTCCCGCTGGAGTTGTTCGGAACATTCCTGCGTATCCTCACCTTAAACCTACGTCTTTACTGGAATATATCCGCCGACCATATGGTACTCGGGATATTCTCGGACTTGGTGCCCTTTTTTGTCCCTGTTGTCTTCTATGCGCTTGGAACGTTTGTGTGTTTTATGCAAGCCTTCGTTCCCACAGTGCTCACAATGATATACATTATGCTCGCGACTCAACACGAAGAGGGTGAGGAGCACCACTAACAGGAAAGAACTGGAAAGGAAAAGGTTTCAGTTTTAGTTTCAAGTAGCATCAACAACAAGGAGATGAAGATGAAAAACCTAGGAAAAATCGCAACCACTCTCGTAGCCACACTCGCTCCAGTAGCGGTAGCAGTCGCTGAGGAAGCTCAGACTGGTGGATCGTCCCTCGGACCGATCGGCGCTGGTATGGCCATCGGTATGGCTGTAATCGGCGGTGCTCTGGGACAGGGCAAGGCGGTAGGATCAATGCTTGAGTCGTTCGGACGTAATCCATCAGTAGGTGGAAAGCTCCTCGTTCCGATGCTCATCGGTATGGCTCTTATCGAGTCATTGGTGATCCTCGCGTTCGTAGTAGCGCTTAAGGCGAGCTAAATAGCCAAGCTCCACAGGGGCGTTGAAGCTACGAAGGAGGGTGCGTGTGAACAACACGTGCCCTCTTTTTATTTGATGGTCATGATGGCGATTTCTGCTCTCGACCACGAGATTCCTCTAGCCGTGATGGGCGAGAGCGGGTGACATAAGAGCGCGCAACTTATGCGAGGTCGGGGCGCATCACGTTTTTCTTGCTCTTTTAGGGCTAAAATCCGAAATTCACGTACACGATTTTTGTTGAGGGTGGATCGTCCTCCGAGGTATTCTGCAAGAGTCAGACACGTCGGGGGACTTGTTTAGAGACGATAATCCGCGCAAAGACGGATCCGAGAGAGATGTGTGTTTACGACACGCAGGTTTTTATCTCGAGGAGTCGTATGCAGTTCTCTAAAACTACCACCCAGCATTCTCAAACACGTGAGATTCGCGGGCTTGGTAAGTGTACGGCGCTTACCTTAGCGTTACTTTCAATATTCAATCATCCACTTGTTTACGCGCAGCAAGTAGTGGAGCAAGTACGCGAGTCTAAAATAGGCGATAGCTCCGGTGGTTCTGGTGGAGGCGGCACTGACGATGGTGGACAGTGTGTCTGGGTCGCGGCGTATGCTGGACTGAGCGAGAAAGATGGAGATACGAAAAACCATCTAAAGCACCTTCAAAACGCCTTCGACTACACAGATAAAAAAGCGGTCCCGGGATGTTTCGGCGATTATTGGAGCCAATATTGTAAAGGGCTAGATAACAGGGGAGTGCGCCGTGAGCGCGATGGTTCGATAGAGCGATACGGAGCGTGCCGGACTCCCCGACCTCGAAATCCTTTCCTAGCGGACTCCACGCTCCAAGTGGCGCTAGTCGAGTTCCTGAGGGCGCCTGTACTTACGGAAAACGCGGTAATAATCGGCAAAGGAGGTAGAGTTATTCCTGGGAGCGCACTTCCGAAAAAGAGCGTGAACGCATACTACTGGTTCATGGATTCGCAGTGTCAGTATCGGAACGATGTAAAGGACGCCAAGCTCTGTGGTTTCGCGGGAGTCGCTCCAAGTCCGATCTCCCTTATATTCGACGAATCAACATCGCTCGAATCGGACATGACCGTTGTTGATTTCCCTCTCGATCCGTACAGACAGGGAAGTCACAGCTTGTGGAAAGGATCCGATAAAGCCCCCCTACTTGTCTACGACCCAGAGAAGAGCGGAAACGTGGCGAGCGCTACCAAGCTCTTTGGAAACTACACCTTTGGCGGAAGAACAGCGGAGCTATCTCGTATTTCGCTCGATTCGAAACCGAATCGACCAACGTGGAGTAACGGCTATGAAGCGCTCGCCCTCTTAGATAGCAATCACGATGGCAAGGTGTCGGGCGCGGAGCTTGAGCCAATCGCTCTGTGGTTCGATACGAACCGTGACGCGCGCTCTGACTCTGGTGAGGTTAAGTCTCTTGCGAGCGTAGGAATAACCGCGCTGTATTACCTAAATCCGCTCGGTCGTGCAGGCAGCGATGATATCGGACTCGAACTTGGATACGAGCGTGTCGTTGACGGTCGTGTTGTTCAAGGTAGATCGGTTGATTGGTACGGTGAAACCTTCTCGTCGAGAGCTGAGGCGGCGCAAGCGCTGGGAGCGATGCTCTCAGCAAACGCCGACAGAGCGCGACTTGAGCTTCAGCGTGATTGGCGTGAAGATCCACTGTCGTTTAAGCCGCGCGTGGCTAAGAACCACGCAACTGATCTGAGTGGGTTTTGGCGCTGGCACATGATCGATGACGAGAGCGCCTCTAATCCAGGAGCGTTCGCGTTCGAGCAATCCGATGATCTCTCGCTCAAGGGCTTTAGCGTCGTTGAGACAGTGCTTCAGAGTAACGCGCAAGATCTACGTTCGAGCGTTGCGCTCCTTCCCGCGCAAGGAACGATTGAGGTAGATGCCAAGGGGCGCCGAACGCTAAAGCTCACTGTGACAAATCCAGAGAATGGGTCGACAGCAGAAACAACCGCGACGATAGAGGAAGACGGTGTCGTGCTTAGGGGCAAAACTGTTCAGAAGTTCATCTCCAGCACGCAACCGAACGCGAAGTCAGCGACCCTTACGTATGAGTGGGTCGCGCAGAAGTTTGTGGCGGATGCGGGAGAAAGTAAGAGCTAAGATAAGAAGAAAAGTTTTGGCACCACGTGGCTGGTCAAAAGATCCGCGGCTAACGACACTCACCTGAGTAATAGATTACCCTAGTACGAGGCGCTCTCTATGACAGAGTGGCGCTCTTTGTGCGTATCCTTTTAGTAATTATAGTCATCGCGCGCAATACCCTTGAGCCCCACAATAACGTTCGGCGTAGATCTCATTTTTCTTTCTCAGTCGACGCTAAAATCATGGTTTTGCGTATACGATTTAAGTTGAGAATGATTCCGCATCCACGATATTCTGTAAGAGTTAGAAGCATCGGGGGACTTTCGCGGAGTGCTTCATCCGCGACGAGACGAAATCGAGAGAGATGTGTGTTTATAACGCACGGTTTTTAGTGTCTCGAGGAGTCGTATGCAGTTCTCTCAAACTACCCCCCAGCATTCTCGTTCTCAAACACGTTGCATTCGCGGGCTTGGTAAGTGCACGGCGCTTACCTTGGCGTTTCTTTCAATATTCAATCATCCACTCGTCCATGCACAACAAGCAGTGGAGGAAGTACGCGAGTCTAAAATAGGCGATAGCTCCGGTGGCTCCGGCGGGGGCGGCACTGACGATGGAGGGCAGTGTGTTTGGGTCGCGGCGTGGAGTCGATGGAGCGAGGAAGATGGAGATTCCAAGGAACATCTAAAGTACCTTCAAGACGCGTTTACATATACAGATAAAAAAGCGGTCCCAGGGTGTTTCGGCGATTATTGGAGCCAATATTGTCCAGGAATGGATAAAAAGAAAAAGGGAGTTCGACGCGAGCGAGATGGTTCGATAGAGCGCTACGGAGCGTGCCTTACTCCCCGACCTAACAATCCTTTCGTAGCCGAGTCCTCGCTCCAAGTGGCGTTAGCCGAGTTCCTGAGAGCGCCTGGGGTTTCGGTGAACGCTGGCGACATCGGCAGAGGTGGACGGGTTCTTCCTGGGGGAGTACGTTGGAGAAAGAGCGTCAACGCATACTACTGGTTTATGGATTCGCAGTGTCAGTATCGACACGATGTAAGGGACGCCAAGCTCTGTGGTTTCGCTGGAGTAGCTCCAAGCCCAATCTCCCTTATCTTCGACGAGTCGGCGTCACTTGATTCTGATATGACCGTTGTTGATTTCCCTCTCGATCCACATAGGCGAGGAAGTCACAGTCTGTGGAAGGGATCTGATAAGGCGCCTTTGTTGGTCTACGATCCAGAGAAGAGTGGAAGGGTGCCAAACGCCACCAAGCTCTTTGGAAACTACACCTTCGGTGGAAGAACAACGAAGCTCTCTCGTATCGCGCTTGATTCGAGAGCAGAACGCCCAACGTGGAGTAACGGATATGAGGCGCTCGGACTCTTAGATACTAATCACGACGGCAAAGTGGCGGGAGCGGAGCTTGAATCGCTTGCTTTGTGGTTCGATAAGAATCGTGACGCGCGCTCTGACGTTGGTGAGGTTAAGTCACTTGCAAGTGTTGGAATAACAGCTCTGTACTATCAGAACCCTTCCGGGCAACCGAGCGGCAAGGATATCGGACTCGAAGTGGGCTACGAGCGAATTGTTGATGGACGCGTAGTTCAGGGCAGATCGGTTGATTGGTACGGTGAGACCTTCGCCTCAAAAGCGGAAGCCGCCCAGGCGCTTGGCGCGATGTTCTCAGGTAAGAAGGCTCTTTCGCTGTGAGTGAACTGGGGAGGGCGGGTCTCCGCACCCGCCGCGTTGCGGTATATCGAGGACGTTGGTCTCACCGCGACATATTCTACGGGTCGCGGTCGGCGACACGCCGACCCTCCTCATGACCACCACGAATTACGATCGGGAGGGCGGGGCTCTGCACCCGCCGCGTTGCGCATGGCGATCCCTTTCAAGATTCACGACATCCCTTGCGGCAGGAGGGACTCCTGCCCCCCCCCCCCCAAACACAAACACGAATTACGATCGGGAGGGCGCGGCTCCGTACCCGACT
>CAIVDM010000028.1 GCA_903904735.1 uncultured delta proteobacterium | reverse complement strand
CTCGGGAAACTCTCGCGCCATCATGTCAGAGAATACATGGACCGCCGTTGGTGAGAGAAACGCTACCCAGCTTCCCTTGGTCTCGAGCGCTTCTTGCGCGAAGGCGCGGTCTTGCGCCCCCAATGCGAGCGCCTCACACGCTAACACGGGAAACTCGAATGGCCGTAGGCCGCGCTCCGCTATCTTGCGTGAAAGCTTTTCAGCGCCCGCGTACGGCCCGCTCGGTCGGGTAATGACAACTGTTGTAATCATGCGCACTGCAACTCGGAAAACCCCTGCGCGCGAGTCTCGTCGGCCATTCTTCGGCCCAACGAGACCTCTTCGCCTCGAGCGCATTCGCCGCGTGTCTCGATGCATCGGGTACCATCGGGTGATAGGCAACGCCCCCAAAAAGTCAAACGGTCCCCAGTCACGCGAGCGATTGCCCCTACAGGGGTGTTACAGCCAGCGTCAAGCGCGGCGAGAAAGGCGCGCTCAGCGTTCACCGCGGCGGCGGTATCGGTATCGTGGAGCTTTGAGAGCATCGTTAACACCGCCTGATCATCACTGCGACACTCTATGCCTAGGGCTCCTTGCCCAGGCGCGGGAAGCATAAGGTCATGCGAAACAACTTCCGTGATCTGGTCTGACAGGCCGAGGCGATCCAGGCCGGCGCGCGCGAGCACAATCGCGTCATAGTCACCGTCTTCAGCGCGTAGCTTGCGAATCCGTGTATCCACGTTTCCACGAATATGACGAATCATAAGGTCTGCCCGAGCGCGCAAAATCTGTGACGAACGACGAAGGCTTGAAGTACCAACTGAGGCGCCTGGCGGAAGATCAGCGAGCCGCGCCCCCGAACGAGAGATAACAACATCATCAACTGAGGCTCTCAGCGGTATCGCGCCAACGGTGAACTGTGGGGCGAGCGATGTGGGAAGATCTTTGAGGGAATGCACCGCCAAATCGATCTCCCCTCGACTGAGACAGTCCTCGAGCTCAGCGGTAAAGAGCCCTTTGCCCCCGATGCTCGGGATAACTGCGGATGAACTCTGGGTTTTATCTCCAAGGGTGATCACGTGTTTTAGTTGAATCGAGACGCCAGGGAACGCGGTCTCCAATGTCCGTTTCACGAACTCGCTCTGCCATAGCGCGAGTGGACTCTTGCGGGTCCCGATCACTAATCTCTCTTTCATCACTGGACACACTCTCTCGTTGGGCCAGGGGCTCTCTGTAGCTCCCACATACTCCATACGACATACCCGTAACGCCCACCTCGAACGTTTCGGGGGACTATAGGTCATAGCCGTTATCGTGTCGATAACCCCGCGTAAACGCGTCATATCGCAACTTTTAACCGCGGTCATCTTGGGCATTTCGCCAAAAAGACCCGTTTAGTTCGTCAACTGGACCACCGACGTACCCATTGATGAGGGTACGGTCAGCCAAACTCCTGCAGGTAGTATGCGGTCTATTGTTGTGCGCCTTAGTGCAGGCGATCAGCGGTAGTGTCGCGTCCGCTCAAGGGTGGATCTTTCCGGGTGCCATCATCAGCGCTCGGGGTCCCACCTCCGCTCTCAAAGCAGTTGATGGGAAGCTCGCCGAAGTCAAAACGCGAGAGTTTTCAACCGAGAAGCTAGCTCGCGGCGTTGTCATTCTTAAGGAACGTCCCAAACGCTCGAAGCGAGTTTCAGCCGAGACGGCGATGCCCTATATGCGCTCGCGCGACGAGTGCAAAAAAGCGAAGGTACGTCGATTACTCGCCAAGATCCCAGGTCACAAGACCTGCTCACCTAACTACGCGCTCTTCGCGAGCGCCACTCCAGACGACCCTCAATATCCCAGTATGTACGCCCCTCTGACTCTCAACCTCCCAAACACATGGGATATCACAACTGGTAGCGACTCAACGATTGCTGTCGTTATCGACACAGGCATCGCTTACAATCATCCCGACCTCGCCGCGAACGCGTGGACAAACCCGGGTGAGATCCCTGCCAATAATATCGACGATGATGGCAACGGATACATCGACGATGTGCACGGCTATAACTTTGTGTCCAACACCGGCGATCCTCAAGACGACCATGGTCACGGAACTCACGTCGCTGGAACGATAGGAGCCCGAGGGAATAACAACACAGGCGTTACCGGGGTCGCATGGCGCGTAAAATTAGTCGCGGCGAAATTCCTCGACAGTAACGGCTCAGGCTCAACAGCGAACGCCATCAGAGCAGTGAATTACGCGCTAACGTTGAAGCAGGCGGGATACCCCGTGATCGTCGCGAACAATTCCTGGGGTGGAGGCAGCTTTAGCTCCACGCTTCAGAACGCGATTCAAGATCTCGCGAACGCCGATGTGCTCTTTGTGGCGGCCGCCGGAAATCAAGCATCCAACAACGACACTACCCCTTACTATCCCGCGAATTATAACGTCGACAATGTCATCACGATCGCCTCGACAACTTCGGCGAACATATTATCGTATTTCTCCAATTACGGAGTCACCTCAGTCGATATCGCGGCGCCAGGCTCGGCTATTTTAAGCACCTACCCTTCCTCCGCCTATGCGACTCTGCAGGGCACATCGATGGCAGCACCACAGGTCTCGGGAATAGCCGTGCTGCTACAGGCGGCGTGCGGCAACTCTCTAAGCTATGCTCAAGTACGGGACGCGATCACGCAAAACGGCACGGTTCACGCCAATCTCGCCTCACAGGTACGAACGTCCTCTGTCGCGAACGCCTACGCCGCGGTATCAGCCGCGCAAATGATCTGCGGAACCCCGACACCCACTCCAACTCCAGACGGAACGCTCACTAACACTCCAACGGTAACGCCCACATCCACAATCACCGACACTCCAACCGTAACACCGACGAACACGATAACGAATACGCCGACACCAAGCCCGAGCGCGACCGCCTCATTTACGCCCACAATCGATCCGCGCCCCTGCTGCTGGGGATGTACGAGTAAAACGTGCTTCAAACAATGCCTTCCCACGTGCGGAGAACCTTCGCCCACTCCCACACCAGTACCCGTAACGCCCGGACCGGCTCCGTGCTGCGCGTATTGCACCAGCAAGACATGCTACAGTTCATGTTCTTACGATACCTGCCCTGGCGCGTCTGTCACTCCAGCTCCGAGCGTCCCCACCAACACGCCAACAAATACACCGACGATGACACCCACCGAGACTCCGACACCTTCGATAACCCCGACGGGGACATTAACCCCAACGGAAACACCAACGAGGACAGCCACCCCTACGTCAACTATTACTTCCACTAACACATACACGCCTACCGCGACTGCTTCTCCAACTCTGACACCTAGTCACACTCCCACCCCCACAGCCAGTCCAACCGCGACAGCGACTCACACACCAGCCGCGGTCGCTTGTTGCTCGTTCTGCCTCAGTAAAACCTGCAAGAAATACTGCAGTCCAACATGCTAGTTCACTGACGTAATGGGCTCGACTGATGTCTGACTCGGCCGTCGTTACGGCTAACTCACCGCTATCACGAAGGCTTTCATGCGAGTTCTCCGCATATCCCTGAGATCACTTATTAAGACGGCAATTAAACATTTACCGTTTCGCATCAGCCTGGTTAGGTGCCGTCTTAATACATTTTTTTGTTTTTGCGCGCCTCCGCGCGCAGTTTATTAATCCGGCCCGAGCCCATAGAGCGACGGATATTTAATTGCCGGATTAATAAAAATGGCGATTTCCCTAATCTCGGAGGACAGACTGGTCGATAGGAGAGAGTATGCAGTGGTCAGGCTTCCGCGGCTGGTTATCCTTGGCGGCATTCATTTTGAGTGGCCTCATCGGTCTGCCAAGCACCTCGTGCGCTGAGCGCTTCGCGTTTCCAGGCGCCGTGATCAGCGTGCGCAGCAAGACTCAAGCCTATGCCACTATCAATACCGGAGCGAAAGAGGCTCTTCCCACAGGCATCTCGGGCGAGCGCATAGCGCCTGGAATAATCGTTCTCAAGGAACGCTCCTCTCACAAAATCTCCGCTCAAGCCGATAGCGAGAAGCCGCTCCGTTACTCGCGAAAAATAAATCTTTGTTATCGCGCGAAGACTCGCAAGATGCTCGCCAAACTAGGAGGTCGAGTGCGGTGCGAGCCCGACATAGCGTACTTCGCCTCGGAGATACCAAACGATCAATACTTCCCTAATCAATACGCGAGCGG
The DNA here is from genome assembly GCA_903904735.1 of uncultured delta proteobacterium. Lineage (GTDB taxonomy): Bacteria > Bdellovibrionota_C > UBA2361 > UBA2361 > OMII01 > OMII01. Next base: position 16,659 of record CAIVDM010000028.1, on the reverse strand, counting down.
CTTCCTCTCACTACCAACCGCCTGGGACGTGACGAAGGGTAACAATTCAGTACTCGCCCTCATCGTGGACACAGGTATCCTTTATACCCATCCGGACCTGGCGGCGAACGTGTGGACCAACCCAAATGAGATCGGGGGCAATGGCATCGACGATGACGGCAACGGCTATATCGACGACATACATGGAATCAACGCTATCACCAACTCGGGCAATCCTCTTGACGATAATGGGCATGGAACCCACTGCGCTGGAATTATCGGGGCAAGCGCGAACAACTCTGTCGGCGTGGCCGGAGTCGCCTGGAACGTTAAGATGATCGGCGCGAAATTCCTCTCAAGCACAGGCAGCGGAAGTTTATCAAACGCCGTCAAAGCTTTGAACTATGGAACAACCCTTCGCAATAAGGGGTTTAAAATAGTCGTGAGTAATAACTCGTGGGGCGGAGGAAGTTATACCACGGCCCTCGCTACCGCTATTCAATCAGCGGCCAACGCGGGAATTCTTTTTGTCGCGGCGGCTGGCAACGAAACATCAAATAATGACGCGGTGGTGTCGTACCCGTCAGGATATACGCAGGCGAATGTGCTCGCGGTCGCCTCAACGACATCATCAGGGGCGCTTTCATCGTTCTCTAACTATGGCGCCACCACAGTGGATATCGCGGCGCCGGGCTCCTCGATTGTCAGCACGTACCTCTCCAACTCGTACGCTTATTTAAGCGGAACATCAATGGCAGCCCCTCAAGTCTCTGGCATCAGCATACTCGCGCAGGCTCGCTGCGGCGGCACGTTGACGTTTCAACAGGTTAAGGACTCAATTCTAAACTCTGGAGTCGTATACTCCGGATTATCTGGCAAAGTGGCGACATCAGCGATCGCGAACGCGTTAGGATCGGTCTCCGCCGCTGGCGCGCTGTGCCCGGCGGCGACCCCAACGCCTCTCCCACCGACCGCGACACCTATACCGCCGACCGCGACTCCTCTACCACCGACCGCCACGCCCATTCCATTAACAGCTACACCTGTTGCCCCAACCGCGACAACGGCTCCCATAACCTCTACCCCCGATTCGTCGAATCCCGACCCGATTTTATCCACTCCGACCCCTGCGCCTCCAACACAAACTCCAGAGCTAGCGACGCCGACTGCCGCTCCGCCACCGCCAACCCCAATGCCCGATACTCCTACACCCATCCCGCCGACAGCTTCTCCAATTAGGACACCGGCGCCTAAGCCGACGAAACCACCAAAACACTCGATGAGCGTCGCGCCTTCTTCCGTGTCCGCGGGCACCGATTTTACAATTGCCATCAGAGACGGGGCTGCTTCCGATAAGGCGGTCATTAAAATCTATGGACGTGACACCGCGGGGAGAACGCTCGCATGCTCACCAATATCGCTTAACGTGACCGACGGACAGGTCTCGCTTTCAGCCACTCTTCCTAATGAGGTTCAGTTTTTTCGTTTGCTCGAGGTCTACTCATCGATATCCACCACTACCCGGCAACGAATCGTCAACGTTCGCAACCCGCGCTCAAACAGAAACTCCGCCGACGCCAAGAATCGTATGGCTAGTGTGTGTCGATCTTTCTCGGCCAACGCTAGGCGCGCGAGTTTAAAGTCCCGCTAAGCGGACAAAGACTCGCTCCCAACCTCCTTACGCCCAGAGTAAAAAGAGAACTGCTGACTTTAAGCGGTCGTTGTGTCCATAATCCCGTCTATGCGTTATTCAACGTTTCTTCTTCTCGGGTGCGTAATGTGTGCCGCTGTCCTTCCGGGCTGCGACAAGTCAGGCACGAGCGCGCCAAAAACTCCTCACATCGCCTACATCACGAATGGTGTCGCCTCATTCTGGACCATCGCCAAGTTTGGCGCCGAGGCGGCAGGTCAAAATCTTGGCGTTAATGTCTCGATCCATATGCCCGCTGAGGGCATAGCGGACCAGAAACGGATCGTTGAGGACCTTCTCACTCGAGGCGTTGACGGCATCGCGATCAGTGTCATAGACGCGAACAACCAAACCGGATTCCTCAACGAATCGGCTGTCCACACGAAGCTCATTACCCATGACGCCGACGCCCCCGCCTCGGCGCGCCTCGCCTACGTAGGCATGGATAACTACCGAGCCGGCCGTATGTTAGGTGAGATGATTAAACGTTCACTTCCTCAGGGCGGCTCCTTGGCGATCGTCGTGGGAAGAGTCGAGCAAGATAACGCCCGCAAGCGCCGCCAAGGAGTCATCGACGAGGTGCTTGGCAGATCATTCGATTCCTCGCGGTACGATCCACCAGGTCAGGAGATCACCAACGGAACGTATACGTTCGCGGTGACCCTTACCGATCAATTTGATCGAGTAAAAGCAAAGGCGAACTGCGAGGATGCGCTACTGCGATATCCCTCGCTCACGGCGATCGTGGGCCTATTCGCGTATAACACGCCTCTCTGCCTTGAGGCGCTCAAGCAATCGGGCAAGCGGGGAACTGTAAAGCTCTTCTCATTCGACGAAGCCGACGAGACCCTACAAGGCATCAAGGATGGATACGTGGTCGGGACCGTGGTTCAAAATCCATACGAGTATGGGGTTCAATCCGTCACGCTCCTAAAGGAACTAATCGGGGGAAACAGCTCCACTATCCCCGCGTCAAAGTTCATCGACATCCCGGCGCGAGCGATCGAGAAGGACTCCGTCGACGAGTTCTGGGCTGATCTTAAAAAGAAGACCGCGTCGTAATGGCTCCTCTCCTTCAACTCTCTGATATCCACAAGTCGTATGGCGCTCACCGAGTGTTACACGGCGTGAGATTCTCAATCGAGCCAGGCGAGATCGTGTCGCTTATCGGAGAGAACGGGGCCGGCAAGAGTACGCTCGCCAAGATTATCGCCGGCGTCACACAACCGGACACGGGTTTGGTTCAGTGGAAAGGCTCACCCATAGAGTTCGCTAGCCCGGTGGACGCCATCAACGCTGGCATCGGGATAGTTCATCAAGAAATAAGCCTCGTTGATACCCTCTCGATCTCTGAAAACATCTCCCTTGGAAGAGAGCCTCGTCGCTGGGGACTTCTCGATACCGAAGCGATGCTCCGACGCGCTATGGAGGCGCTTAAGACCCTCGATTGCGATCTTGATCCCATATGCCGGGTAGGAACGCTCACGTCGGCGCAAAAACAGCTCGTTGAAATAGCGCGAGCCATAGCGCACGACGCGCGTCTGCTCATTTTTGATGAGCCGACCTCGAGTCTCAGCGAGCGAGAGGGTGAGATACTGCTTAATCTTATCCGCTCGCTCGCCGCGCAAGGAGTGTCTATCGTGTATGTTTCTCACCGCCTTTCAGAGGTGCAATCTATATCTAATCGCGTCGTCGGACTTCGAGACGGCGCAAACAGCGGAGAGGCGTCACACTCGAATCTCGATCGCGAAAATCTCATCTCATTGATCGTTGGCAGAGAGATTAAAGATCTCTTCGGATACACTCCCAGACCGCGAGGAGAGTCACGCTTAATACTAGAGGGCTTTCAAGCGACTCCGTGGCACGCCCCTGTTAGTCTCACGTTACACGCGGGCGAGATTCTAGGAATCGCCGGCCTCATCGGCTCGGGGCGCTCGGAGCTGCTCGAAGCCATCGCTGGCATAACTCAACCTCTCGCGGGAACAGTCACGATCAACGGGTCGGCTCAGCGGTTTCAAAAACCCGCTGAAGCCCTTCAGGCTGGACTCGCCTTAGTTCCAGAGAATCGTAAAGAACAGGGAATTGTGTCGTCATTCTCTATCTCAGACTCGATAGCGCTGGCTCGCGCCGCCTACCAAGGCTACCTGACGCCTCGATCGCGTGAGGCGGAGATTAACGAGGCGATCGAAAAGATCCAATCGCTCGGAGTTCGATGCTCTGGCCCTGAACAGGCGATCGGTACCCTTTCCGGGGGCAATCAGCAAAAGGTAGTGCTCGCTCGCTGCCTCGCGTCATCGCCATCGATTCTTCTGCTTGATGAGCCGACGCGTGGCGTGGATGTCGGGGCCCGTCGCGAGCTGTACGCGATTCTCTTCTCACTAGCGGCGCGAGGCATGGCGCTCCTCGTCGTCTCAAGCGAGCTAGAGGAGGTGCTTGGAATATCTGATCGAGTGGTCGTTATGTGCGAAGGGGTAATCACCGGGGAGCTAGCTCGGGCTGACTTCTCCGAGCACGCCGTGATGGGCTTAGCGGCACCTCAAACGTTGGAGGCGGCATGAAAAAGAATCTAGGATTATTCATTATTCTCCTTGTGGCGTGCGTTTGTACCTACATACTTAACGATCGTTTTTTGGCGCCGGTGAACATTGAGAACGTGTTGCGACGCACCGCACTCTTCGCGCTCCTGAGCGTCGCGGTGTCGTTCGTGATCACCTGCGGCGGAATCGATCTCTCGATCGGTTCGGTCGTCTGCCTTGTGGGCACACTCCTTCCGTGGATGGTAACCACTCAGGGTCTCTCTCTCTGGATAGCGCTTCCTGTCTTGCTCGCGATCGCGCTGACTATAGGACTCACCCACGGCGTGCTCATCACACGCCTGCGGCTACAACCATTTATCGTCACTTTGTGCGGCTTGTTGGTGTATCGAGGTCTCGCGCGAGGAATCACGGGGGACCAAACGCAAGGTTTTGGTCTCGCGTACGAGGGGCTCAGAGGCTTAGCCCTTACGCGATTCACTCTGGGAGGGCTCTTACCTTTTGGGATACCGAGCGTTGTATGTGTCACGCTTGGCGTCGCGACGCTCGCGGCGTTAGTCTTCAACCGCACTCCTTTTGGACTCTATCTGAAGGCGGTGGGGAAAAATGACACCGCGGCGAGATTCAGCGGCATCGACACCGGCCGGGTCACCGTCGCGTCTTACACAATCTGCGCGACACTGGCCGGATTCGCCGGCGTGCTATTTATACTGGACGTAAACTCGGCGCAGCCCGCTGATTTCGGCAATTTTTATGAGTTGTACGCTATCGCCGCCGCCGTTCTGGGGGGATGCAGTCTGAGGGGTGGCGAATGTAGCGTTTTAGGCATTCTTATCGGCGCCACCCTGATGCAGGTACTACGAAACGCTATCGTTTTGGTTGATATACCCACCCAACTCGAGTTCGCCATTATCGGAGGAGTAATCTTGATCGGTGTGAGCGCCGAAGAGCTGGCGCGCATGGCGCATCGAGCCTGGGCGCGCTATCGACACAAGCGAGCTGGAACTCCTTTAGCATCCTAAGGTCGGTCACGTAGGCGCCTGCTCTCCTCGGACTACCCCTTGCCATGGGGCATCCGTCAGCGTTATGACAAGGGCGGATAATACGCATTTGGAGCCTACCATGACATTTGAACTCAAGCCCCTACCCTACCCGAGCGACGCTTTAGAGCCCCACATTGACGCTCGCACGATGGAGATTCACCACGGCAAGCACCACGCGACATATGTCACCAATCTCAACAACGCCTTGAAGGACCAAGCTGACTTGGCGAAGAAGCCACTTGAAGAGATTCTGGCGCACCTCGACACAGTACCCGACGCTATCCGCGCCGCCGTTCGCAACAATGGTGGTGGTCACTGGAATCACGATTTTTTCTGGAAGCTCCTCACGCCAGGTGGAAGTGAGACCCCAACAGGTGACCTCGCCAAAGCGATGGAAGCCGCGTTCGGCAACTTCGATGAGTTCAAAGCGAAGTTTAAGACCGCCGGCCTTGGGCGTTTTGGCTCAGGCTGGGCATGGCTCGTATCGAACCGAGACGGATCGCTTGCTATCATCTCCACCCAGAATCAGGACAACCCGATTATGGAGGGGAAATACGCGATCCTCGGCGTTGATGTCTGGGAGCATGCCTACTACCTCAACTATCAGAACCGTCGCGCCGACTATCTAGACGCGGTTTGGAACGTCATCAACTGGGACGTAGTCGCGTCGCTCTACGCGAATCGTCCACGGTAATCGGGACAGCTTAACCGAGTTCGTATGGGGCGGGTGCGGAGCCCCGCCCTCCCCTGACGCAACACGAATAACGATGGGGAGGGCACGGCTCCGTACGTGCCTCGTTACGGGCGGGTACAGAGCCCCGCCCTCCCTTACGTAATTACGAATCACACCCGGGAGGGCGAGGCTTCGACCCGCCGTGCTACGCGTCGCGATAACACAAACACAAATCACTAACCGATTATTTCAGCCAAAAGCCGATGCCGTAAAGCGCAAGCCCTACCAATCCACCCACAAGCGTCCCATTAATGCGAATGTACTGAAGGTCCGCGCCGACCTGCTCCTCAAGCTTAGAAACTAAGGTCTTTGTATCCCAACCATCGATCGTCTTGGCGATTAAATCGGCGACGTACGTACTCTCGGGACCCACAAGCGTGCTTAACATATTTCGGATGAAACGATTCACCTTATGCTGAAGTTTGGGCGACGCCGCGAGCGAATCAACGAGATTCTGGAGGACTCGCTCGAGCGCCCCAACCAACACGGACTCCCGCTTCTGGACGTCAGCGTCCACGGCGGCCAAGACACTATCGCGAATCGATTCCACATACTCACGGAACGTACCGCTCTGCAGAAGCAGAGTCTTAAGCGACTCAGCTCTCTGTCGTAATTCAGGAGAGGTTTCTAGCTTAATCATGAATCCATACGCGGAATCGAGCAGCCTCTTACGGAACTCATGGTCGCGGTTACTTAAGGCGTCGTTAAGCGTCTGCTCTGTTTTTCGCATGATCGCGTCGAATATCTTTCGATCGACCATCTCTGGAACGAACCACGGACTCGCCTCACGCAACTGCTGCCTGAACCAGAGCTGATTCGAGCGGAAGAAGCGCTGCAACTGCCCGAGAAACTCGTCGAGCAATGTCTCGTGCATCTGATTCGCCGTTAGCGCTCGGAGAACTCTCGCCGTCGCGCGCGCTAGATCGGTATCCCTGATCATGTCCTCGATCTGACCGTTGAGAAACTTCTTGATCTCCGCGTCCCGGAGCACCTCTAACACCTGGGGCACGAGCGCCCGCACGCGGGCAATCACTCGCTGACGAGATGCCGGGTTCTGCAGCAATCGGGCGAAGGTGCCCGATATGTTCACCACATGCTCATCGAGCACCTTCTCCGTGAGGAAGTTCCGCTGCACAAAGAGCCCAAGGCTCCTTCCGATACGAGTTTTGTTGCGGGGCACGATACCGGTATGAGGAATCGGCAATCCAAGGGGTCGTCGGAACAACGCGGTCACCGCGAACCAGTCCGCGAGCGCGCCCACAAGCGCCGCCTCCGAGAACGCCCGCACGATTCCCATCCACGAAAAACTCCAGAGCATGGTCGTTGAGACCGCGAAGAGAACCGCCATGAGCATCAAAAGTCCAGTGGCCATCCACCATACTCGGTTCGCGCGCGCCGGCGCCGCGGCGACCTCCTGTTGAAGGTCATCGTTGTGAGGATTTGCCTGGGCCACGCGCACACGACCGAGGGTCTCGCCCGAATCGTGTTGAGGCGAATGTTGCGGTGCGACTTGCGTCATGGTGAGCGTCCTTGTACTGAAAATACGTTCTAGCACAGTCATTGTCTTGTGGCGATAACCGGGGTCCCTGGACCTACGCTAGATCCAGAGAGCCCTTAGGCGCAATGATTCTATCAAAAGAAGGTATCGATCCTCCTCCAATCGCCGTCATAGAAAGCGTGGCGGCGCGCCTGGACCAATTGGAGCGGCAACGCGACGGACACCCAGAAGTGTCGGCTCAGCTCGCCACACCTTCCGGTTGAAAGTATTCAGAGAACGCTGGCACATACACGACAAAGTTGTCGTCCTCGTACAGCATCGAAAAGAGGTCTCTACGAGCGCCAAAGCTAACCAACCGAGCGGCGCTTTCGGGCGACGCGGCTTTCTTTAGTGTCGGCGTGACAAAGAACTCAACACCTCGTCTCATCATCGCCTCAAACGCCACGTTCGCGTCCGTAACAGCGCAGAGACGACGGTCACCCTCGGTCACCGTTTCACTTACCACTGGAAAGCCCGCGAGCGTCACTAAACCTCTCACCGTGGAATCGTCACACGACTCGACAAACGTCGGCGAGCCCTTTATACGCGAGACGGTCCACTGCACAAACTTCGCTCGTTCGGGGGCTAGCTGCGCGCGATCAACGCTGCGCGATTCCACCCCTGTCGATGTTCCAAACAGAAGGTACGCGACCGGCACCGCCGCGAGTGTCGCGCCGAGAGCGGCTGCGACCCGTTTTCTCGTCAGCAGGGCGAAAACTGTATAGAGGACACACCCCAGCGCGAAAGCAAGGATCATGATTGCCACGTTATAGAGCATTGAAAATGGCACCGCTGTCGCCTTCAGCACCCATGCGACAACACCGACCACACTGGTGACGACACCAGCGTGCGGCACCGCCTCTGGAGCGAAGCTCTCGGCTCGCACAAGATACGCCAGATAGTTGGATGAATTTGGATCACCTAACATCGGGAGCACCAACCCTGAGGATGAGACTGAGCATACGATGACGAGGGTCATGCTAACGGTTAGGAGCAGACCAGCCCCATACTCTCTGAGGGAGGTCCATAATCTCTCTCTAGCCCTCGCCAACAACGAGATCCGAGCCAGAGCGAGCGCGAAGAACCCAAGAGCGATGAATCGCGCCGCGGTACCCGTGAACGGCAATAGCGCCACCATGTTCGCGCCAATCGAGAGAAGTGTTCCGATCACCATCCCCAAACCGACCATGAGGCCGATAAGCGCGAGTGGAACACCGGGTCCGACCACAAGAGCCCAAAAGCTCATCCCGACAACACTCATAAAAGCACCGGCCCGCGCCACAGCGCTCCATTCCGGTTTCCACAAGGTTGGGCGAGGCTTCCAACCGCCCTCATCCATCAAAAGGATCTCATTCATCGAAGGCAGCGGACGGTACTCATCAACCCGCATAACCCGTGACCACAACTCCTCAGGCGAAAGATGTTCCTCATTCCTAAAAATTACCGCCTTCGGATGGTCGTAAACAGAGAAACTCTCATCAGCGAGGTCGTCGTTAAAGGCAAGACCTAAGAACGATGGTCTATTTTTGACAGTCTTAGCTAGAGAAAAGCCTAACTTCTCCGCCCAGAGCAGCTGAATAATCGCCGTGGTGCGCGGGTACTCGTTCTCGATGCGCGGTATCGAGTCCGGCGTTCGTGGTGTCGCGAACGAAACGTAGTCAGATGCCGCGATTCGCCTGAGCAGAAGCTGAATGTTCTGCGGATTATCCTGTTCATACACCGGCAGCTCAAAGTCCCTGCCATCCATTTTATAGATCTGGGGCACGCGATTCCCCGTTCCGGGTAGCGTCACGGGAATCTTGTCGTCCCAGTGTGGAGCCACGATCTTACTCCCCGCGGGCACGTTCTCGTATATCCACGCGCTCGCTAGCCGATAAGGGTGCTCCATTGAATAGAGCTGAATGAAAGCCATCGCGTATACCAGGCTGTAGCCTGCGACGAACAGAAAGATAGCTTTACCGAGGTGCCGCTTAAGAAAGTCCGAGAGTCTCATACCCCTACATCTTTCAATGTTACGCGTAGTTTGGCGAGACCAGATTTGCGCGTCAGCCACGCTAGCCGCCCCCTCGTCAATCAAACGCAAAAGGTCATTGTCCACTCCCCTTCAAGAGGCTACCTTTTAACGCATGTCGACAGAAACAAATCGCTCAACCCTCTGGCTGATCTCGCGCCGCTGGGATCTCGTTCTTCTATGCGTAATTATGATCACGGCCGCTGGACTTCGCCTCACAGGGCTTGAGCACGCCATCGGCACCCACCCCGACGAGCGACACATCGTGAATGTCACCAGTTCGCTTGAAGCCAACAAGATGAATCCCAAGTCTTTCGCGTACGGTAGCTTCTCATTTTACGCAGCTTGGGGCTTTGCCCAGCTCGTAAAGCCATTCAAGCCGAACGCGGTGACATACGACGGACTCTTCGTTGTGGGTCGAGCGTTTTGTATCGTGATGGGCACGCTCGCCGTAGGTCTGTTGTACTACCTGAGCGTACTCGTCTATCGGCGTTCGCTCGTTGGTCTGATCGCCGCGTTTTTCCTGGCTATAAACGTATTCCATCTCCAGCTGTCGCGCTTTTTCACGAGCGACATCACCCTCACCACGCTCGCCCTCGTCTCGCTGATAGCGCTCATCAAGGCACATGAGAACCGAACGCTCTCGTCCCACCTCGTGTTCGGCGCGTGCGCCGGGCTCGCCACAGCCACTAAGATAAGCTCCGCGTTCCTATTCGTCCCTCTGGCGCTCGTGGTGGCGATCTCCACCCTACGAGAGTGGTTCCCTCATAACAACTGGCGCCGCCCGCTCCAAGCGCTCGCTACAGTCACGGTATCGCTTATCTTAATGATCGTCACTCTTAAGCTGATCTACTGGAGGGGCTGGCCGCGGGTACTTGGGTACCGAGTACTGGAACAAGCGTGTATCATTCCTCTCTCTATACCGTTCCTCGCGTTGACCAGCTACGCGCTCCGACGAATATCGACCCCTCTCTCTTATCTCTTCGCCGCGTTAAGCCTGGGGGTGCTCGTATTCACCCTCGCTGAGCCGTACGCCATCCTGGACTTCCAGACATTTCAGCATCACACCTCAGAACAGACCAGTATGGTGCGTGGCTATTGGCGCCCTCCGTACACGATTCAATACGCTCACACTCTTCCGTATATTTATCACCTTCAACAGATGTTGTGGTATACGATGGGGTGGCCTCTCTTTATCGTGGCGTTCACGGGAATCATCGTCGCCATCGGTCGCATGACCCTCGAGTCACTCGATAAGGTGCTGCGTCAAGAATTCCTCTCAAAACCATTAAGCTCTGAGGTCATCCCCCTCACGTTCCTCATCGTTTTCTTCGTGGCGACCGGATATTTCCAGGTTAAGTTTCCGCGCTATCTTCTCCCCCTCTATCCGCTCGCGTTCATGTTCGGGGCAAGCCTCTTTGGGAATACGTTCAAACTCCCCACAAAGCGTTTGGTATCAATCACTCCAAGCGCTCCTCTCGTGAGGGCTCCCGATGAAAGCTCCCTGGTGGCGATGGACAGGACAGCGATAGAGGAACCTATCACGACGCCCGTCACGCCTCACACGCCAGAGCCCCCTACGGAGGAGTAGAGGCCTTCTTGCGGTGTCACTTCACCTGCCCCGCTCGTCCTCAGATCGACTGTCAAAAACGCGGCTGCCACAATGGTGGCAACCGCTAGACGACCTGGATTCTGCGAGAATCTCGTAGGCGGACCAAAAGCTGCCTCACCGCACACCCTCAGACCAAAACCTCATATCAACGACAAGAGAGTACTAATCGGCGCCAAGCTCCCATAGAGCTCGCTGGCGACGATTCAGGTTGGAAGTTGGGATATGAATAAGATTCTACTCGTTGAAGATGACATCGCCGTCTCGGAGCTGTTAACGCTTCACCTCCAAGAGCACGGCTTCGCGGTCACCACGGCGCATAGTGGCTCTAAGGGACTCGAGCTCGGTCTCAGTGACGCGTACGATCTTATTATCCTCGACCTTATGTTACCGGGAAAAAGCGGGATCGAGGTTCTACGAGAGCTACGAGCTCACAACGTGAGAGCTCGAATCCTGATGCTCACGTCCCGTGGTGAGGAGGTTGATAAAGTTCTCGGTCTCGAGATGGGCGCCGATGACTACGCGACAAAACCCTTTGGTATTCGCGAGATCGTCGCCAGAGTTAAAGCGCTCCTTCGGCGAAGCGGTGAAACCGCGCCGTCGAAGGATCTGAGCATAACCCTCCACGAGCTCCGCGTCGATCCCGCTAGCCGCAAGGTCTCACTACGAGGCGAGGAAATAGAACTCACGAGCACCGAGTTTGATCTCCTCTTTTACATGGCGAAACACGCTGGTCGCGCCTTCACGAGAGAACAACTACTCCACGGGGTCTGGGGATACACCTCGTCAGCCTATGAACACACCGTGAACACGACCATCAATCGCCTCAGAGGAAAGATCGAACGCTCGCCCGCCTCGCCTTTCTTTATTCAAACCGTGTGGGGTGTTGGCTACCGCTGTGTCAGCGCCTCAGAAGAACCCAGGAGCGCGTGAAATGGGGATCTGGCGACGCGTCTACTGCCAGCTAAGCGCTACAAGTCCCCGGCGCGGGCGCCATCGGCTCCTCATGCTTGTCGGTGTCGTGAGTCTAGCGTTCGCCGTGATTGGAATTTCGGGATTTCTAGCATGGTCAACCGCCACGATGTCCAATACCGCCGTGACCGCGGCGACCTCCGCCGCTAACCATAATGTGGCGCGCCATTTCGCCGATCGCCTGCGAGTGTTCAGCGAGACAGCGGACATGACTCAGGTGTCTGAGCGACTGCGATCACTAGCCAATTTAAACCCCGCGGTGCGAGTGTACATCACGGACCATCTTGGAATCGTGCGAATTTCCCCGTCGTCCTACGGTCGCGTCTCTCTTCCCTTCGTCGATCCAAAGACGCTGATGGCGGCGGCGGCGAACGCCGATCCAAACGTCACGATCCTCGGGGACGATCCGCATCACGTAACCATCCGTCATCCTATTTCAGTGGCGCCCCTCAGGCTTCAGAGTGGCGCCTATTTTCTGTACGTCGTCCTAGACGGATCAAATCACCTCGCTTCCGGCCATTATTTCCTTGGGCTGAAGATAAGTATTCTGACGACCGGGAGTGTCTTGCTGGCGGTGGCGCTAGTCGGCGGCGCGCTGGCCCGTCTTCTTTTCCGCCAGAGAACTTCTATCAATACCTCGCTAGCCGCGATTTCTCACGACTTACGCGGACCGCTCGCGGCTGTACAAGGCTACCTTGAGACCCTCCTTGAGAAGGGAACCAGACTCAGCGAGGCGGACGCTCACAAATGCGTGACCGTAGCCCTTCGAAGCACGCAGTCAGCGTCAAACCTTATCAACGACCTCCACAATGTGACGAAGTTGGAGCTGAATCCTGACGAGATTGAGATGGAGCCCTTTTCGATAGCTGACCTGACCATGGACGTGGTGATGAGCTACAACCAGCTCTTCGAGCAACGCTCCCTGCGGGTGCGCACAGAGATCTCGCCCTCTCTGCCTCTGGCATTTGGAAACATCCAACTTGTTGAGCGACTTACGCGGAATCTGCTTGAGAACGCGGTCCGCTACACTCCGAGCGGAGCGAGGATAGAGATTCTGCTTGAGCCATGCTCTCAGGGGATTCGAGTGACGGTCTCCGACACGGGTATGGGGATACCGGAATCAGAACTCGACCGAGTACAGAAAGCCTTTTTTCGTGGCAAAAACGCGAGTCGATCAACGCAGGGCTCAGGGCTCGGACTCTCTATTTGTGGCAAAATCGCCCGTCTTCACGGCGGAGAATTGCGCATTCTCAGTCGCGAAGGCGAAGGAACCGCTGTGGTGTTCACCATCCCTGAGTCTCCACCAAGAGGAACTCAGGAGCGCTTCAGCGATCGCTAAATAACGTGTCGGCACCCCTCAAAAAATTTGCTTAGCGTTCGGATTTAAATTACATTTTCCGCTGTGTGAGTACGGTGGCGTGGGGAACCCATCTGCTCTTCATCGCGACAACGACACGATGTCGTAAAGTCGCGCGAGCGTTCGCTCAAAGGCACTCCGTGACGCGACTAGAACAGCGGCGAGAGAGCGCTAACGGCGAGCAACACAAACTTTCGTAACGACAGAGATCGCGAAAGTTGGTTTAGAGAGTTTGAGGGAGATCTCCGCGAGGCGGAGACCCCCTCACATGAAGAGGCTGATGAACATAAACTACGGGCCCCCTCGTTCTCATTTAACGGCAGTAGCATTACCGCCCTTCCAAGCGTTATCACTCAAGACGGCTCTAATCTCGAGCGGACGCCAGATTCTACGTAATCGCGAACGACTAATCACGAACACGCCTAACATCAATCACGTCATAGGTAAGGAGACGCACTAACATGGGCTCATGGGATGTTTCTAAGAGCAGCGAGCAGTATCGCATCGAAGGCTGGGGCGCTGGATACTTCAAGGTCAACGAGCGCGGCAATGTCGAGGTTCAACCCGATGCCAACCGCCCATCACTCGACCTACACTCCATCGTGGAGGACGTGGTGCGACGTGGTGTAAAGCCGCCGCTCCTTATTCGATTCGACGGAATACTTCGTCAACGCGCGCAAGGGATCTACAACGCGTTCAACAAGGCGATCGCTGAGTGCGACTTCAAAGGCAACTACACCCTCACCTATCCAGTGAAGGTGAATCAGCAGCGTCAAGTAGTAGAGAGCATCAAGCGCGCCGTGGATGGCACCACAATCGGATTGGAGGTCGGCAGCAAACCGGAGCTCCTCGCCGTGCTCGCGAACCACGATTTGCCAAACGGTCTCCTCCTCTGCAACGGATACAAGGACTATCAGTTCATCGAGCTCGCGCTGATGGCGAGCAAGTTGGGGCTTCGCCCAATCATCACGGTTGAGCAGTTTTACGAGCTCGACACAATCATTCGCGCTAGTGAGGCGATCGGCGTCACGCCGGAGATCGGGCTACGCATGAATCCATCGAACCGTGGCGCGGGCAGATGGGCGGGATCCGCCGGAGAGAACGCCAAGTTTGGACTCGCGCTCTTCGAGATCGTTGAGGCGGTCAAGCAGCTTCAAGCGCGTGGCATGGTCCACTGCGTCAAGCTCCTCCACTTCCATATGGGAAGTCAGATAACCTCGATTAACGCTATCAAGAAGGGAATGCGTGAGGCGGCGCGAGTCTACACCGAGCTGTATCGGATGTGCCCCTCAATCGAGTTCCTCGATGTAGGCGGTGGTCTCGGAGTCGATTACGACGGAAGCCGCACTAACTTTGAGTCGTCCATGAACTACACGACCGAGCAGTACGCGCGTGATGTAGTCTGGGAGATCACGACGGCGTGCGATGAGTCAGGAACTCCTCACCCAAATATCATCAGTGAGTCAGGACGAGCGCTCGTGGCGCACCATGCCGTACTCGTGACAGAAGTCATGGACGTAGCCGAGGTTCCAGAGCCGCCCGCTCAGCTCGACGCTCCTCCATCGGACGACGATAAACTGCGCGAGTTAGCTATCCTGTATCGCGATCTAAGTCTCAAGAATTGCCATGAGACTTTAAGTGATGGGCTCTCGCTACGAGATGAGTTTCTGCAACGGTTCATCCAGGGAAATATCTCGCTAGAGGAACGAGCGTACGCGGAACGCTCCTTGCGCTTCCTGTTCACTCGAATTAACGGTCTCAAGAATGAGCTCAAGCACGTGCCTGAGGACTTTGAGGCGCTTGAGGGGATGCTCAAGGATACATACTTCTGTAACTTCTCGGTGTTCCAATCGATCTTAGATCACTGGGCGATTGAACAGCTCTTTCCGATTATGCCGATCCACCGACTCGCCACAGAGCCGAGTCGTCGGGCCGTCATCGCGGACCTGACCTGCGATAGCGACGGAAAGATCGACAAGTTCATCGATCTCCACGGGGTTCAGCGTCATATCGACCTACACCCCTACAAAGGTGATCAGCCGTACTACATCGGCATCTTCCTGGTGGGGGCGTACCAAGAGTGCCTTGGGAACCTTCACAACCTCTTCGGTGACACGAACGCCGTGCACGTTGAGGTCGATGAGACAGGCGCGCCGCGTATCACGTCGATTGTCGAGGGAGACACGATTAGAGAGGTGTTAAGCTATGTGCAATACAACGGCGATGATCTCCTAAGCGGTCTCAATCGCATGATCGATCTGGCTGTCCGTAGTGGCAGGATGAGCGCCGAGGAGTCGGCTAAGTTTATGTCGCGTTACAAAGAGAGTTTGAGCGGATATACGTACCTCCTCTGGGAATCGCCGAACAGCGGGTTTTCAGTGGAACCCTCAAATCTCGGAGCTCCCCCAACGAAGGTATCATCCGCTGCGTAGGGTAGCGCTCTATGAATAAGTCGATGACACCGCTCGAGACACCACAGCGAAAAGCGGTGACGATCAGTGATCTTCGCTCGCGTCGACATTCGCGAGACCGAATCTCCATGCTTACGTGCTACGACGCCTCCTTCGCGGCGCTCATGGATGACTGTGGAGTCGACATTCTCCTTGTTGGCGACTCTCTCGGAATGGTGCTTCAAGGGCACGAATCGACACTCCCTGTGACGGTCGAGGATATCGCCTATCACACTCGCTGCGTCGCGCGTCGCAAGGGGAGGTGCTGGTTGATGGCCGATATGCCATTCGGCTCCTATCAGGAATCTCCTGCCCAGGCGTACCGCAACGCGGCGCTACTAATGGCGGCGGGAGCGCAGATGGTAAAGCTCGAGGGGGGAGCGTGGCTCGCGCCCACCGTTCGATTTCTCACGGAACGGGGCATTCCTGTGTGCGCCCATCTGGGACTCACCCCCCAGAGCGTTCACGCGCTTGGCGGTTACCGTGTGCAGGGTCGAGATCAGAAAGCCGCCGAGCAGTTACTCTCTGACGCGCGCTGCCTTGAGGGCGCTGGCGCGGATATCGTGCTCGTTGAGCTTATCCCCACACCACTCGGACAACGACTTACCGACTCACTAACAGCGCCCACAATCGGCATCGGCGCCGGCCCTCACATGACGGGGCAGGTGCTCGTTCTCCATGACATACTCGATGTCACGCCGGGCAAGCGCGCTCGCTTCGCTAAGAACTTCCTGGAGGGAAGCG
>CAIVDM010000027.1 GCA_903904735.1 uncultured delta proteobacterium | reverse complement strand
GTTGAGGTTTCTGTGAGCATCCCTCACGCTGTCGTGTCTCTGCTCTCAGCACTTCAGTTTCACGGGATTGGAACCCAGAGTCCACATCAAGTATGGATTACCCTCGACGTGAGGACACGCAAACCCCGCCTAACCTATCCGCCCCTCCGCATCGTGCGAGCCTCTGGTACAGCACTGACCGCAGGGATTGAGTACCATCAGATCGAGGGTCGCCAAATTGCGATCTACTCAATCGAGAAGACCATTGCCGACTGCTTCAAGTACCGAAACAAGATCGGTCTCGATGTCGCACTTGAAGCACTCAAGGAGGCTTGGGTTGGTCGGCGCATGAATGTGGATGCTCTGTGGAGATACTCGGAGATCTGCCGGGTCACTAACGTGATTCGCCCGTATGTTGAGGCAATCCAAGTATGAGGGAAGAAACCACTTCCTTTATCTGCACGTTATCGGCATAATAGTGCTACCCTTAGATGCAGATAAAGTGCCGTTATTATGCCGATACAATTCTCTCCCGACTATACGATTACCGCAAAAATAGCGAAAAGCCTGATGCGTATCGAGGCTGTCAGGGAAAGAGTCCTGCACCTGCCAGTAACGCCGACAGTACTGGCTTCGTTGCGTGAAACAGCGCGGCTCTACACGACTCACTACTCAACAATGATCGAGGGCAACCGCCTTGCGCCGGAGCAGATTGAAAGCATTCTGAAGCATGAAGGTCATTTCCCAGGCAGACAGAGAGACGAGCGCGAAGTGAAAGGCTACTACGCCGCGCTTGCAAAGCTGGAACAGTGGGCAGCGACGGGTACGCAGGTGAGCGAAAAGATTGTTCAGACGCTACACGGCATTGTGATGTCAGACGGAAGAACGAGAGTCAAGCCTACCCCGTATCGGGACGGCCAAAATGTGATTCGGGATGCCACAACTGGCGCAATTGTCTATATGCCGCCTGAAGCCAATGATGTGCCATCTCTAATGAGGGCAATGCTGAAATGGGTTCATGACGCTCAAGATATTCCGTGCCCTATCGTGGCTGGCATTGCCCACTACCAATTTGCCACGATTCATCCCTACTACGACGGCAATGGAAGAACAGCACGGTTACTGACAACCTTGATTCTGCACCTCGGAGGATATGACCTAAAGGGCCTCTACTCGTTAGAGGAATACTACGCCCGAAACCTTGGTGCTTACTATGAAGCGATTAGTATCGGAGAATCGCACAATTACTACATGGGACGAGCAGACGCCGACATCACCGAATGGGTAGAGTATTTTGTGGAGGGCATGGCTGTCGCCTTCGAGAACGTCTTGAAACGCATGGCTGAAGCTGAATCACAAGGTTCAGCAGATCAAAGTACGCTGCTCCGGCAACTCGATCCGAGACAGAGGAGAGCTTTGTCTCTGTTCCAGCAGTCTGAGGTGGTCACCAGCAAGCAGATCGGCGAGTTGTTCGGTTTTAAACCACGCACCAGCGCTCAAATTTGTAAAGACTGGGTTGAAAGTGGATTTCTGGAGGTTGTCGATCCGTCAAACCGTGCTCGAAAATATAAGCTCTCTGAGCCATACGAAGAGTTGATCGCGCAGTGAATCCAGGGACACCGCTCCCCGTAGGAGTAGAGGCAGCCCATGGATTCACTGCCACCAGCAAATGAGGCTATCCGTTACTATTTGTTCCTCCGCCCCTGCTTGTCCATCCGCTCATATAGTCATTTCAAATAAGTGTGAGACGAGGGAAAAATAAGGTAAAATAAAGAGAAACGAGCAAACCATATAGAAAAATGTCTTATAGCCTAGACTTGAGAAAAAAAGTAATCGATTATGTAGAGAATGGGGGAAGCATAACCAAAGCCGCCGCTCTATTTAATATAGGAAGAGCGACGATAT
>CAIVDM010000026.1 GCA_903904735.1 uncultured delta proteobacterium | reverse complement strand
GGGTTAAAGAATCCATGCTCCATTGTTGTGTCCAAGCCCGGAACGGTTATAGCAGCTTTCGGAAAGCGGTGCGCCCTGGAGGGCGAACTCGCAGGATCGTCAACAACCCAGAAGTGCTGTACCGGTCTAACCAAATGCGCGAATGGGGTTTGTCGTAAGAGGTGCGTCCGTAAGCTCACTGTACAGATTGCCGGCGTCGGCGCCGGCGCGGTCCCGGGCAGGGTCTTTGACTTTGCAGGCAAGATTAATTGCCCAGGAACGTGTGTAGCGGCTGCGCAGCCGTACGGTTCAAGTCATACGCTAATGCCGACATCAAACCCGGGCTTTGAATTTGTGCGTTGGGAAGGGTGTACAAGGGCATCGGGCATCGAGTGCACTGCGGTGTTGAACGCCCCGGGGGATACAACTGTTAGAGCGATATTTAAGCGCGCGTGTGTTCCTCAATGCTTCGGGAAAAGATGTGGGGTCGATGGCTGTGGCGGAACTTGCGGGCAGTGTGCTCCCCAGCAGACTTGTAATGGGGATGGGATTTGTGAAGATCCCTACACTCTCTCGCTCAATATGGTGATGGCGCATGGTGCGCGGGGCTCTGTTTCGTTTGTTCCCGCGGTTCCCGCGGTTGCCGCGTGTACGAACCAGTGTACAAGACAATTCCCGCGTGGCACTACTGTGACGCTAATCCCAACGGCTACCGAGGGGGATTTTCAGCGCTGGGAAGGAGATTGTAACGACTCCCTTCCTACCTGCACCGTATCAATGAACGCCGCAAAAAACGTTACGGCAAAGTTTGATAAACCCTGCCGGCCACAGTGCGACGGAAAAAATTGCGGCCCGAACGGCTGTATCGGTGGGAGTTGCGGTAGGTGCGCAAGTGGCCAAACCTGCAGCTGGACGGGGATCTGCATGGGCTCTCAAACATGCAGTCCAAACTGCACGGGCAAACAGTGTGGACCTGATGGGTGTAGTGGGATGTGTCCTAATCGGTGTTCGCCGGGACAGTCCTGCTCGGATAATGGCCAATGCCTGTCAGGGAGCGGTTGCACCCCCAATTGTGGCCCTAGAACCTGTGGACCGAACGGATGCGGGGGGTGGTGCGGAGGGCAGGAGTCGTGCGGCGAAACTGCGCCCACCTGTTCAACAGAAGGCGGCTCTTGTTATACCACAAACACTGTCAGCGCGGTCTGTTGTGATGGCTTAAGATGCGACGCTAATTTTACCTGCGTTCGAAACTAACAAATAGAATTTGGAGGCGAGCTTATCGGCACTGGTAATGGAATGAACCCACCCTGTTTTTACCTGTACCCGAATGGTGCAGGATTGAAGGTGCAAACTCTCAAACAAAACAGGGTGATTTCATTCCATTCTCTTGACTCTGGTGCCAGGCTCCTTCTCTCACGACACCTGATTGAGGCTGCGTGATTGTCGCCGCAGGCGAGAAATACGACGTGTCAACGAGTGGCGCGCGGATAACACGTCACTCTACAACCAACCATCACTGTCTACACGGTTATGCCGAGAATGCGGAGCCGAAGCTCTGGCTCCACTGCTGTTCCCTGGCGGACTAACAACTTTATCTCCAGATCTCCGAGCTCGCCTGTATGCTCAGGCATTACACATGGGAGAAAAGCAAAGAAAAAGCTCCAGCACCACAGGAGACGAACACCGGAGGTCTCGCGCCTCTACCAAGCGGGCACACCCCGCCCTCTGCGGCTCTTCCGAGGCGAGCATAGAAGGTTGGAACCCAGAGGATTCAGAGGTGCATAGTGGAGGTGGCCGAGGACCCTCAACTAATCATTGAAGGCCCTTACGAGCCGTTTTCGTCGTTTTCGCTTAGCGCTCGAGGCTGCGGTAAAATGCTCCGAGCGATATGGAAACCACTATTCCACAAACTAATTTTACCAATGTGCCCAAAGCTCCCCCCGTGGAGAGCCTTTCTCTTGGGCCGAGCGCGCCCTTCTCGCTCCGCTCGGAAAGTGAGAGCTTCGCGTACATCCTGGGAGCATTTCTCGCGCACACAGAGGTCGGGACCAAAGCCGGGAAGCAGGTCTCGTTCGCCTCTGAGAATCGAGAAAGCCTCCAAATAGTCGCTCATCACCTACGAGCCTGCTTCGATTACTCCCCTGAGATTAACCCCATACGAATAGACGGGAGGGATCTCCACCGACTCATAGTGTGTAGCCCAGCACTCAGTCGCCATCTGCACACCGTTACTGACGACAATCAGAATGTCCCGTGGGAGCATCTCGAAACCGAGAAGGAGCAACGAGCATTCTTGAGAGCTGTCTTCGATCAAGCAGGCTGGATGAGCTGCGGGAGTTCGCCCGGTATCGGTATCAACAAGACGCGCGGATACGATCTCCTACGAGACGTGGCCCGTGTCGCTATGAGCGTCGGCATTTACCCACTCCTTTCGGACGCGACGCTCGCGACTCTGCGATTCCGCGAGCGCCGAGATTGGCTCGTGTTCGAAAACACTATCGGAGTTTCCCTCAGCAAAGATGCCGACAAGCTCTCCGACTTGTGCACTATGCGAGCTACCAAGAGAAGCTTCGAGATTGAGCAATTCGAGGGAGCGCTACGCCTTGCCCGCGAAACAAACCTCTCCTACTCCGAGATAGCGAAGGCGATAGACGTTCCAGTATGCTCCGTCAGAGATTGGGTAAAGGGACGGGGAACACCGGCAATCGTCAAACGAGCTCTCGCTCTCGAACCACAGGTGGCAGACCTTCAAGACCACCGAGTGATAACACTTCTCTACCGGCATCTGGGATCATCTTCCGAAGTGGCGCGCCAGTGCGCGAAAGTCCTCAGAGCAACGGAGGTATCTCTTCGTATCGAACGCGATCGGGAACGCTTCTCAGCGGTTCGAGGGGATAGCGATGCCATAGCGAAACTCCTGGGTATCTGAACAGCAAATCTCATATCGTCGCCTCAAGCGGATTCAAAAGCGGTGCATGACTCGCTTCACGTCCCGAAGCTCAGAAGGTGTTTCCTTTGAAGCTCTCTGTCTCCGCGGTGAGAGCGAAAGAGGTCCTATGCCAGACGACACGCTCACAGAGCCTGCCGCTGCTGGCTACCATCCACTGCTTTTTACAAACGCTCTTCTGTCATCCGCACTGCCCGTCTGTTCAGACGCTGCCGATACCCGTATGCTTACCACGAACGATATATCCTCGCGGAGCGACTCATGGATGCCAAGGAAACACTTCTTTCAAACCTTCTACCCGGAGCTCGGATGGCTATCGGCTACGCGGAGAAACTGCTGGTGGGAATCCCTGAGGAGTTGGCGGCTCAAAGACCGGTGGTGAATGGAACTCGGATAGATACCAACCATCCTGTGTTCATCTTCGGCCACCTCTCCATTTACCCGGCTCTCCTGGCTGAGTTGACTGGATTACCGAAGGATGGGGTCGAGGTTCCCGAACAGTATCCAGGACTGTTTCAGATCGGCTCCCCTTGCCATGATGACCCGAAGGGGGAGATCTACCCCCGACTTTCAGAAGTTTCTGGGCGCTTTCTGAGCGGAACCCGGGCTATCCTCGAACGCCTTCCATCGCTCGACATGCAAGCACTGAACAAAGAGCTCGAGAGTCCTTCGCGCAGAGAACGCTTTGGAACAGTTGGAGCATTCGCCCTCTATATTCTGCTCGCCCATCCACAGGTGCATCTCGGACAGTTGAGCGTATGGCGCCGCTGCATGGGGCTCTCAGCGGCATTGTAGTTTGACGAATTGACATGTGGCCTAGGTGACGGCTTCCCTCTCTCTGCTAGGCAGGTAGGAGGCGCTTTGCGCTCGTTACTTCGCTATCGACACTGTTTGTCCAAACGTGAGCACCCAGCCGCCAATCCGCGCTACTCAAGCCCATCAGGTGAGTCGATTCCGCAGGAAACGAGCTCTGCGTATCTTCCTCGCCCTCTTGCTACTCCGCCTCTACCACTAGCCCGCTACTTACTGCAAAGCGATCGATGTCTTCAGATCCCTCAAGCTGAAGGAAGCTCTTCAGCCAAAGCCTGCGAAGGCTCATTCGTCGCCCGGAGCTCAATGTGGTTAATAGGCGCTTCAATCATCGGGTTTAGGTTCCATTTGAAAGGAATGGCTATGGACATGAAAACTCTCGGCCTCCTCGCTCACGCGTTTCTGCCTGTGCTGCTCTTGATTCCGGTGGTCGCCGTGTCGCAAGAGAGAGCCTCAAGTAGTTCCAAGATCACCGTGTATAAGGAAAATTTCAGTTCGCTGAGCCCGGGTCCGACACAGCCGTTTCCAGGGGCAACTGACCAGGACGGCTGGTTCAGCCAGCTAGCGAGGTATCCCGCATATGGCGAGATCGGAGGCGAGATCGCGCTGGGAGCGAAAGGTCTGCACGAATTCACGTCTTCGTCCATCGATGGACCGGTCCAAACCATCGATAAACGTCCCATCACGCCTCCAGACCTTTCGCGCTATCCGCGAATCACGCTCCAGGTTAATTTTTACGCCCGTACCAGCGATCTGAGCGCCGCCAACACTTATTTCTCGGAGATCATAGTAGGCGGTGGCCCACATCCTGGCTTTGAGGTTCTAGGGTTTGGTATCACCAGTGGGAACGGCATCTCGAAGGAAATCGACGGCGTGAATGTTGGCTTCGCTAGTTTTAACGGTGGCGACAACAATGAGCCGATCTTTCCAACGGTCGCGCGGAATCTTGCCTGGGACACTTGGCACGCGGTCACGCTGGTCGTGGATCAAACCAAGGATCGGTATGTCTCGCTTGAGGTGGATGGCAGGTCTGAAGATATCTCCACTTATGCGCTGCCTCGCTCAAACACAGCCCCTGATGTTTGGGAGCGCGGTCAATTGATGGAGACTATCCAGGCTCTGATTATTCCGAGCGCCGATTTCGGCGGCTCGTCCGACGATGATATCTACTGGGACAATTTTAAGATCACGGTCGAGCAACCGCGTAGGGGCAAAAAACAATGACGTTCCATGGAATCCTAAATGTGGCTTTCCGTTCGGGCTTCTCGCACACATGAGACGCTATCGAATGGCCAAATCTCTCCATGATTGGTTGGTGCGCACATCAGATTGGAATATCGAAGAGAGGCGCAAGATTGAAGAAGGCACATAAGCAGACAGCCGGTTCGGAACCAATTTTTCTTCGCAGCTTGGTTTTGCAGTTGAGCCATAGCAATAGCCCCACTCCAAATGGAGGCTCCGCAGGAGCGGAACACGACGTACCAAAATGTTGTTAGAACGTAGCGCCCAACTTTGGGCGCTACTGTGATCCAGTCCTGAGGACTAAGGCTTCACTATCGCTAATACGGTCGCGACGACTACCAATAGCGGCAATATCAACCAGAGCTTTCGGGCTAGGTTCTGCTTGTAGGCGAGACCCACGAACGCTCCGAGCGCCAACCAGATAATAAGCTTGCCGACGGCCCAACCGGGGAAGCCAGGGATCTGTAATTTGTGCAGCATTCCAAAGCCCGCGACGAGCAGGAACAGCAGACCAACTCCATGGGTGATCATCACCCCCTTTCGGAAGGAGTTGCTCGCCTTCTGTCCGCCGTTAATAGCGAAGAGCATGATGCCGCCAAGGGACATCACTACCATCGATAGACCGAGAAGATGAATGACTTTGTAGAACTCGTAGCTCATGAGGCGCCCCCTTATAGATCCTTGTTTAGATCGTAAGGGACTATGCCTCAGAACCTCATAACAGTCACCACCTTCGACACCCTTGGGGCTTAGAGAGGTCTTCTTAGGTGCGCGAGACTAGTTACACGAATCCCTGTTGCCTTCGTGACTGCGTTTTGGAGGGGAGCGTCTCCACCTGGCCACATGAAATGTCACCTTCTCTGGAGGGATTCCCTCTCCTAACACGGCGGGTGCGGAGCCCCGCCCTCCCGATCATCATGCGAGCCTGTTCAGCCTCCCTCCTCTCGCTTAACTAAGGTCGGTTCCGAAGAGCGCCATCTGCGGATTTGGCAATTCCGCGTCTGCCGGATGTAAAAGCTTGCTCTCAGCGCGACGCGCTATCGCCTGCTCCAGATGTCGATGCGTGTCGTGACGCAACCAGAAGAACTGTCGGTCAGCGATAAGCTTGCGCGCGATTGGCGTGTTGGGCCGAGGCGTTCCCGCTGCCTGTGTAATAGAGCGAACCGTGATAAAGTCCGCCTCCTCACACAGTTCATCCGCGAACGCCCCAGCGTCAGCTCGCCAATCCCCGTAGGGTAGCATCGGAGAGACCTGCACACCGACCGTGAGCCCGAATCGCCGCAGCGCGCGCACCGTCTTCCAACGCTCGGTCACCGATGGCAGCTCCGGTGTGTAACGTTGTCTAATGGCGTCGTTAGGCGTCTCGATTCCGATCGTCACGCAGGTTGATGCGCGCACCTTCTTGAGGAGCGGCAGCCCGATGACCACAAGTGGGGATCTAGTTTGAATAATGAGTCTTCCTGGAGCGTATCGCTCGAATATCTCGAGGAACTTCATACTCGTGGCGAACTTCTCGTCGAACGGATGGAAGGGATCGGTTGTGACCCCAAACACGACGGTGGTCCTGCGCAACTCACCTCGAGCCGAGAGACGCGCCAGATTTCGCTCCAAATCGAGCAGAGGCTGTCCCGAACGCATTACGTAGCGGCTGCGAAGCGTGACATCGCCCTCCTTTCGCTCCCCATCTACCTGTAATCCAAGCTTTTTTTCTTGAGGGTCAACCTTCCCGATTGAAATACCGCGAGCGTACGAATCAACTACTAGAATGGGATCCGTGGTCTTTACCGCCGAGCGACCCGATGTTGTCGTATCCATAAGCACCCTTTTTTCCTAGTGTCCCGGACCTCGTTGGTATCACAGACGTCCGTCACTTTAACTCTGTTAAACTTATGACGCCGGACGCTACTGTTTAGGTTCAAACGACTTAAAGCAACCCCTCCTCGGCCGTCATTTCCCCTACGTCCAAGCTCTTTTAAGGGATTTACTTCTAGGTGCCGCTTTATGATAATCCACTGGAAAGTCTGCCCCTTAGGGTCGAGCTGACTATCAACTAAAATGACGAGAAGAGATTTCTCGCGGAAGATTATACGCAAGCAGAAGGAAGGAGTTTTTATGGCAGGTAATGTCGCCGAGATCAGCGATGTAGATTTTGATGAGAAGGTTCTTAAGGCGTCAACGCTTGTCGTGGTCGATTTCTGGGCACCGTGGTGTGGTCCATGTAAGAGCATCGCGCCAGTGTTGGAGGAGATCGCTAAGGAGCTCGGAACACAGGTCGCCATTTACAAGGTAAACGTGGACGATAACCCCAAGAGCCCGTCTCAGTACGGGGTACGAGCTATTCCAAACCTGGTCATGTTCAAGGGTGGTGCTGAGGTTGATCGAGTGGTTGGAGCCGTTCCAAAGGATCAGCTGGTAGCCTCGATTAAGAAAGCACTGTAAGAACCTTTACGTTCTCACAGTTAGAGACAGAGACCACAAGGGAACTACTCTCGTGGTCTCTTTTCTTTTTACCCAAGGATGCAAGCTATGAAATGGTATGCCATTACCCTCTCCCCTGCCGATCCAGCGCTCTCATCGGATGCGCTCGATGGCATCTGTGCCGAGCTAATGGAACGAGGCGCCTTGGGGACAACGGTCGAACGCGCACCCGAGATCACCTGCTACATTCAAGGAGACGCACAAGCCATTGAAGGGTTTGTCGCGCGATTAGGCGACCTGCCCTGCTCCATTCAGGCGACAAAGGAGGTTTCCGAGAGCAATTGGACCGGTAGCTGTCCAGATGTGTGGGAGCCTATCCATGCGGGCGCCTTGGTGGTGGTGCCTGTTGAATCATCGGAGGACACCCGCTCGGTGCCCGTGGGCGCTCTCCGGATCATTCCAGGACTTGGCTTCGGCACCGGACACCACGCGACGACGAGAATGGTGCTGAGTGAGTTGAGCGCGTTCGCGGCGAATACCCCCAACAGAAGCCCCTCTGTTTTTGACCTCGGAACAGGCAGTGGGATTCTGGCCATCGCCGCCGCGCGCTTATTCCAGGTGCCTGTCGAAGCGATCGATATCGAGGAAGGCGCTATCATCAACGCCAAAGATAACATCGCTCTTAACCACGTTGAGCATCTGGTCTCCGCGTCGACAACTCCGATGCAGGACATCAAGGGCAGCTTTTCTTTAATCCTCGCTAACCTGTACGGAGAGGTGCTCGTGCAATTAGCCGGACACGTCACCCGAGTCGCCGCGTCTGGCGCGACGGCGATCGTATCTGGCATCACAGAATTGGTCTGGGATCAGGTATACGAAGCGTATTGCGAGAAACATGGCTGGCGGCTCGTTCGAGAGACCACTGACAGCGGCTGGGTCTGCGCCGTGTTTGAGCGGTAGTGGCTATTCTCTCTTGCGCCCTCCGCAACGGGATGATTATCTGAAATCGTAATCCTATTCGAAGAGAAGAACTATGAAGGCTATATTCTTTGAACAGCACGGCGAAATTGAGAATCTCAAATACGCGGACTTAGACCGACCGGAGCCGAAACCGGGTGAAGCCCTCGTTAGGGTGCGGGCGGTGGCGCTCAATCACCTTGATGTATGGGTTCGTAAAGGATGGCCTGGCCTTCATCTCGACCTTCCACACATCGGTGGCGCGGACGTATCTGGAGAGATCGTCTCCGTGAACGCCGCTGGCAGCGCGTTTACCCCAGGCTCTCGTGTCATCATCAACCCCGGCATTCTTACATCGGATGACGAGTGGACACGCAAGGGAGAGGACAGCTTAAGCCCTGGATATAAGATCCTTGGCGAGCAAATGAAGGGTGGATTCGCCGAGTTCGTGTGCGTTCCAGTCGCCAACCTGTTTAGGCTTCCTGATTCCGTCTCATTCGAGGATGGAGCCGCTCCTCTGCTCGTCGGCACGACCTGCTGGCGAATGTTGTTCAAGCGAGCGCATTTACGCGCCGGAGAGACGGTGCTCGTAGTAGGAGCTGGCGGAGGGGTAAACTCACTTACTATCCTCCTCGCTCGAGCCGCCGGGGCATCCGTTATCGCGCTCACCTCTACCGCGGAGAAGACACAGCGAGCGTATGAACTGGGCGCGTCATCAGTGATCGACTACTCGACGCACCACGATTGGCATAAAGAGGTTCTTAAGATCACTAAGGGTCGCGGTGTTGATATCGTCGTGGACAACGTTGGCTCGCGCACGATTCCGCAGAGCCTGCGAAGTGTCGCTCGAGGCGGGCGCATCGTAACGGTCGGAAACACCAAGGGCTACGAGCTCTCATTCGATAATCGACTTCTCTTCACGAAGCAGGTTTCACTCATTGGCTCAACGATGGGAAGTAGACAGGACTTCATCGAGGTAATGGAGTTCCTATTCCAGAACAAGATCCGGATCCCGATCGATACGGTCGCCCCGCTCTCTGATGGCATTAAGATGATTAAGCGTCTTGAGGAAGGAAAGCACTTCGGAAAGATAGTGCTCGTTCCATAGAGTTTCTGTGGCCCCATAAAAACGAACGCGGCGTGTCGACTATTTGGTCGACAAGCCGCTTCGCTTAGGTAGCCTTTAATCCTTACGCGTCCTGAGGATTAAGCTGCTTGAAAACGATTCCAGCCACGAGTCCAGCGGCGAAGTTTCCAACCAGGAATACCCAAATATTCGAAAGCGATGAGAGTCCCATAACGGTGACACCCAAAGCGACAGCCGGATTGAACGCGCCACCTGAAATACCCCCTACGGCGAAAGCGCCAGCCATAACGGTGCTTCCGATAGCCAATCCATAGAATGAATTGTTAGCGGTTCCCTTGGCGGTCGCCACATTCAAAACCACGTACACCAACGCGAACGTGAAAAGGAACTCAGCTACGAGCGCCTTCGTCGTGTCGATCTCGCCTGCGGTGACTACAACACCACTCTTAAAGAATCCCACGACCATCGCGGCGACAAACGCGCCAAGACACTGAGAAACCATGTAGCCAACGGCGTCGCCTACGGAGCATCGTCCACGAACGAGCACTCCAAGCGTAACCGCCGGATTGTAGTGGGCTCCCGAGATGTGTCCACCGGCGTAGATCATAACCATCAACGCCGCTCCAATAGCCAACGGTGGGATAACACCTGAGCCTGCTGTTCCGATAACAGTGCAACCAATAGTTAACACCAAAAAGAACGTTCCTATAAATTCTGTCACGAGCTTATTCATCTATTCCTCCAACGTGCAGGTGTATCATGAGCAATACTTTACTGCTCGAACATGACGTACCACTATAGCCGTCAACACCCTATACGCCCTACTACCTAGCCTTCATGCAGAAGTACGTAAACGGGTAAAATGACAACTCATTGAATTAACCCTGTTTTTTGGATTAGAAGCTGTAAGAGATAGAGCATGAAGCCTCATCAGACTAAGAGCTCATCCCTGCCACGACCAAAACGCTGCGGAGTACTGTCTCCTCCCACTCTAGACAGGCAGGTAGGTCAAATGACCTAGCGCCGCCTTCTGGAGGGTCTTGAGGCGGCTCCGAAGACACCCCGTGAAATCGATCGGCCCAACTGACTCCCTATCGATCGAGCGACGCTCATTAGCATAGCCTCCAGGGGCCCCTGTCGCTGCTGGCGGCGGCTGGCAGGAGCGGCGGTCCCCTCAGGTTGTTCCTCGGCGTCCTCTGACGAGGCCTGAAGACGCCTCTGCAACATCTCATATGCGGACTCTCGGTCCACAGAACGGTCGTACACCCCCCGCAGAAGGGAAGCCGAGATAACCGCTCCTCGTTCCTCGTCGGTGATAGCCCCAAGTCTGCTGGTGGGCGGTACGACCAACGAGCGCTCCGTCACAGAGGGGATGCCTTGTTCGTCAAGCATAGACACAAGAGCCTCGCCGATTCCCAGCGCTCCTACCGCCTCACGGAGATCAAAGGAACCGTCGCTTCGGAATGTCTCGGCGGTCGCTTTTACCGCCTTTTGGTCACGCGCCGTGAACGCCCGTAACGCGTGCTGCACTCGATTTCCTAACTGCGCGAGCACCGCGTCGGCGATATCAAGCGGGCTCTGAGAGACGAAATACACACCGACTCCCTTGGAACGGATAAGGCGAACGACTTGCTCTATCTTATCGATAAGAACCTTGGGAGCGTCATCAAAGAGCAGGTGCGCTTCGTCGAAGAAGAACACGAGTTTTGGGCGTTCCAGGTCCCCGACCTCAGGCAACCGCTCGAACAATTCAGAGAGCATCCAGAGCAGAAACGTCGAATACATCCGTGGGGACATCATGAGCTTCTCGGCGCTCAGGATGTTTATCGTCCCGCGCCCCTTAGCGTCCGTTTGAAGAAGATCGTCGATGTTGAGCGCTGGTTCCCCAAAGAAGCCCACCTGATCGCCATCGAGTAACCCTAAAAGCGCCCTCTGAATAGCTCCGATACTCGCCACCGACACATTCCCGAACTGTAGCGTAAATTCCCGCGCGTTCTCACCCACATGAACTAACATCGCCTGCAGATCCTTTACATCGAGAATCGGCATACCCGCCTCATCGGCGACTCGGAACACGATGTTCAACACCCCGGACTGCGTATCATTGAGGTTAAGCAGGCGTCCAAGAAGGAATGGACCTAACTCTGAGATAGTGGCGCGAATCGGATGCCCTTGAGTTCCAAACAGATCCCAGAATACGCAAGGGAAGTTCCCGGGGGTCCAATCAGTGACGCCAAGCTTCTCAAGTCGCGAGGCGAGTCCCTGGCTGGATTGCCCAGGCTGACTCAATCCAGCGAGGTCTCCCTTAACGTCCGCCATGAACACAGGCACTCCCGCGCGACTGAAACCCTCGGCCAGGACTCGGAGGGTAACGGTCTTTCCGGTTCCCGTCGCCCCCGCGATCAACCCGTGGCGGTTCGCCATCGAGAGCAGAAGTCGCTGTTCGCCACGCTGACTCTTTCCTACCAAAATGGACTGACCCATAAATCGAACTCCTCGGTGCCGCGACCAACTAACAAGAGACGCCGTCACGTGTTATAGCCAGGGCAGCTTCTCCCCCACGGAGAGCATGTATCACACTTTCGGCCATTCGGCATACGAGGATTCGAGGGCGCCCTTACCAGAGGGCGCGCATTAGGCGGCTATGCTCTTCAAATGACACCGCATGGCGTCAGTAAGCGAATGTTCCTGATGCCCCGCAAGCGACAAACACACCTCTTCGACGGTCCCATGGCTACGCAGCGCGCCGCCTTCGAGAACGATCACGGCGTCTGAGATCCGTTCCATAACGTCCATACGATGAGAAGAGATGAGGAACGCGCGACGAGAGCGCTCCTCCTCGACTATCTCCATAAGCTCGTTAGTGCGCTGCACATCGAGACCATCGAAGGGCTCGTCAAAAAGAAATAGTTTCGGATCACTCATGAAGCCCAAGGCCGTCTGAACTCGTCGTCGCTGGCCTTTTGACAGCTCACGTCCGCGTTTGCGCAACAGCGGCGCGATCGTTAATCGCTCCACATACACTGAGCCCTCGGTCTGGTAATACCGAGCGTCCCCGTGCTTGATTCGACACCAGAGTTTCAAGTAATCCTCCACCGAAATATCCGCGAATACCGCGCCGTTCTCCGGACAGAACGCCATGTCTCGCTCAGCCACAAAGCGCTCTCCGTTGGAATCGAAAATGGTGACGGCGCCCTTTTGCGGATCGAGCAATCCTAGCATCGTTTTTATAAGGGTCGATTTGCCCGCGCCATTGTGTCCCAGCAACGCGAATACGCCGCCCGCTATCTCAAGCGAGCCGATATTCAACGCTTGTAGATCCGCGTAGGCCACCTCAAGCTGATTGATCCGTATCGTCACCCGTGGATTCATTATAACTCCTCCAAATGCGCGCCAAACCAACGAGCGTTGTTTCGAAGCACCAACACCACGAGTATCGTCGCCGCGACCGCGTGAATAAGGACAAACGTGACACTCGGGAGCGTCACAGGGGCGGCGAAGAGAGGCGCCAGGCCCAAAATGGGCATCGAGGTAATCACGTTGCGCACGATGCCCATAAACGGGGACGGCACGATAAACGTGGCTGTCCACACAAACGCCCCTAGCAGCGCCACGAGTATCGGGACGTAGCGGTACAACACGCTTCGAAACGCTTGCCGATGCTTGAGATCGGCGATTGACGAGACGATCGTGCATAACGCTACGGCGCCTACTAGCGCGAATAGCCAAACCGTTATAAGCCCGCTATGCGCGCGCAGAGAGTCAAACACGCGCACGCCGCCGATATCCTTGAGCCCGAGATACACGACGGGAAGAGACGCCGCCAGGAAGCAAAACACGCGAGCGCCAGTCACTATCCACAATGCGGTGTAAAAAGTTCGCTTGCCGGTCGCGGCCACAAGCGGCAAGAGCACGTCATTTTGCGAGAAGTAGTCCAATACCTTTCGGTGCGCTCGCACCGAAAGCCACAAGGCGATAACCACCAAGGGGACGATATTCGCGGCGAATGGAATCGCCCCGTTCGCGCCACTTAAGCGCACGAGGTCACTCGCGTCGGGCATGTAGAAGAGAATGTCACCGATACCTTCATTGACCGCTCGAAATTTCTCGACACGTTCCGAACGTTCCTCTGGCTTCGGGATAAACGCCAGCGACATAACCGCCAATCCATAGACGCTTCCAGCCCGCGAGTGATGCTTACCGTCAGTGGACGCGGTAATTACGACGTCAGGCTTGCAATCCTTGCACACGTGTAGCCGATCAATTTGACCTTGGAACATCTCAGCGTATCTTCCAACGTCAAACGTTCGAGGGTCGCTAACGTTCAACGCCACATCAAGGGAATCAGGCGCGCAGGCGGCGCGAGGTGGGACCTCAATCGTGGGGTCACTGGGGCTCGCTACCCAGCGACACACTTCAAGATGGGGACGCCGCGCCCCCGAGCCGTACAGCACGAGCCGCACGGGATTGAAGTCCTCTTGTATGACCTCCGTGGTCGGCACCGTAGGGGCCACCGAGCGAATAAACATTGTCGTGACAACAAGCTGCCCCAGCACGAGCAAGACGCTACATAGCAAGGGAAACAAAAAGAGGGATAACGCGAGGTGGGGAATCTGAATAAGGGACCACGCAAGATGAAACGCGCGCTTCATTGACAACCTCCACAACGTCCTTGAAACGCCAACGAGAGAATCATTTGGCGGCAATCATCGCCTGACGTCAATGAAGGCGATATGACGAGTCCTTCGCCAAAGATAGCGTAAGAGAGCGATATCATCCGATTAGGCCCTCTGACCTAACTAGATCAGTCCCGATTAGGACCGATACCGCTCTCCGGGCCGCGAAACTCCTCGCGCCGCTAAGCCCGCTCTTTGGCGTTGAGCTCCGCAAGGCGCTTCTCGATGAGCGGCAGCGCTTCACGCCAGTTTTTTGATAGGTCGAGGCGGAGCGCTCCCAAGGCGATATCCTCAGCGGTGCGCGAGTGATCACTAAAGTACGCGAGATCGATCTCGCCGCTCAACATCCCAGGAAATACCTCACGGAGACCATCCGAAAACTGCCCAAGGTACCGCACTCGGCCTCTCCATCGCGCCACACACCGCTCGATTGTCGATTCCGACGCTCCCCGAGAGCGAGTGGCCGCGCGAAACGCGTCGACCTCCCTCGCCTGCTCCGCGCCCGGGAGCGCTCGCGTGGGGAGCTTCCGCCGCTGTCCCACGGTATCCCGAAGACTGAGTAGGGATCGCGCAACGGACTCAGCGCTCGTAAAAGCGTCCCACGGACCACGATGAGCGCAGATGAAAATGCCCCTCTCTTGCCGAACTCTGTATGACGGGCTCAATCGACCATCTACAGATCGAGAGCTCAACACTCTCTCAATTTTCCAGCCTGCCTCACGACAAGCCTCTTCACAGATTCTGTCTACTACGCGAGTCTCAAGGGCGACGTCGCCGTACAGCACAGTGACCTCCACGAGCTCATGCCCCAAGCGTGAGACCGAGACATATGAGCCGTCGGTCAACTCAAAGGACACAAAGGGCACTACACTCTTGGGAGTGATCGGGGATACCTCATAGACGCGCTGAATGCCCCCTGGCGAAGAATCCGCGACTCGCAGCACAGATGTTCCAAGCCGAGTCGGGGGAAGATGCCCGACGGTTGGGTCCACCAAAACTCCGCCTACCCGCGCCTGATATCTCTCGCCACTGAGCGTGTCCCTAAATCCAATTGAGTAACATCCCGACAAAGCTTCCGCCTCTAGGAACGAAGGCTCGATCGCCGATAACACCGTCGCCCCTTCCTGCTTGGCGGCCAACAGGGCCTCGCGGATCAAAAGACGCTCATCAATGTCGATGCGTGGCGTCACTCTCGCTATCAGCGACGCCCAGAAGCCTAGAACCGGTCGCGAGTCTGGTTGGGGCTTCAATGTGAGGTGCGACAGCGACGCGTTACGCTCGACCTTACGAA
The DNA here is from genome assembly GCA_903904735.1 of uncultured delta proteobacterium. GTDB lineage: Bacteria > Bdellovibrionota_C > UBA2361 > UBA2361 > OMII01 > OMII01. Next base: position 124,086 of record CAIVDM010000026.1, on the reverse strand, counting down.
GCACTCGGTAATTACGCAGCGCCTCCATCGGATGAGCGCGAAGCATCTTCGCGATTCTGTGACGCCACGATATCGATCGAGCGCCGAAGCAATCCGAGTCGACCAGTAAAACCTTAATGTCCTGCAACGCCGCCTGATGCGCCAATAACGCGCCTGTGAGCCCCCCACCGAGGATCAGGAGATCGAAGTTTGGATTATCGCCAATCGCCTTCAGCGCGTCCTCTCGAGTCGGGAGCGCCGCGAACGGCGCCTGCTCATCGGGGGAGGTGGCGCCAGTCACATCATAGAGCGAAAGGAGGGAATTATTCATAGATGCGCACACGCCATCCCACGTTCCCGGGCACCTGAATCTGCCATGAGCCTACAGCTACGTCCGAGAAAACACACTCTCCACGCCGCGAAACCGTTACATGCCTCTCCGCGGCGAGTCCATCGACATTAGTCGCCACACACTCACCAGTGGCCGCCGAATTGAGCGTTACCACTATGCGGGCGTTCGTCCGAACCACTTTCACCGCCCTCACTAGCCCTCCCGCGTCAACGACACGTATTTCATCCGCGGCGCTCGCGCGTGCGCCAAGCAGGAGAACCACCAGAAGCTTAAGAGCACCCGCTATCAATCTAGTCATAGCCCAATATCTCTCCGCACGCGTCGGCCTCGCAACTGGATCACATCAACGCTCTTATAGGCGCGCGCTCGCGCTTCCGCCACTGAGTCCCCAATTCCCACGATGCTAAGGGTCCTACCGCCCCCTGACACAATCGTGGAACTGTCTTTTGTTACCGTCGACGCATGGAACAAGACCGTATTAGGAATAAGCGCCGCAAGCTCTAATCCAGTAATCCGATCTCCCTGAGCTGGGCTCTCAGGATAACCATCAGAGGCGATAACCACACACGTTGCCACCTTCGCTGACCATTCGAGCTGGGGACAGTCAGCTCGCGCTCCACTCATCCATTCGTAGAGTTCCACAGGCTCACTCGTCAATCGAACCATAATAGACTGGCACTCTGGGTCTCCGAGTCTTGTGTTATACTCGAGCACCTTAATTCCACGATCCCGTTGCTCACTCGAAGAAACCATCAACCCGGCGTACAGAAATCCTTTAAAAGGTGTGCCACGCGTCCGCATCGTTTCGACAATTGGAAGCGCGCAATGAGTTCGAATCCAAGCTAAATCCGCGTCAGATATCCTTGGCGTTGGACACACCGCCCCCATACCTCCGGTGTTAGGTCCTTCATCATTGTCGGCGAGCCGCTTATAGTCATGCGCGGGAGCGAGCGGAATCGCGTCATAGCCATTGCAGGCGAAAATACAACTTACTTCCACTCCCTCAAGAAATTCCTCAACCACGACTCTCGTCGCTCGTAAGGAACCGAAGAGCGTGTCAATCGCCTCTCGGAAATCCCGCTCGTCTTTGATGACGAAGACGCCCTTACCCGACGCCAGTCCATCCACCTTTAGAACGAGTGGAGCTCCTTTCTGGGCACAAAACTCCTCGACTTCTTTACGAGTCGTAAACACGTTGTAGTCGGCGGTCGGGACGCCAGCGGCGACCATCACCTCTTTGGCGAAAGCCTTTGATGTCTCAAGGTGCGCCGCCGCCTGACTAGGACCAACTATCCGCAACCCCTTCGCCTCAAAAGCGTCAACTACTCCGACAGCCAGGGCAGCCTCAGGTCCTACGACCGTGATATCCACCCCGCGATCGATCGCCACACTCAGGAGCTCATCCACGGAGCTAACGCTCACTGGAACGCATGTCGCGACAGAGGCGATGCCAGGATTCCCCGGCGCGCAGAATATCTCCTTTACGCGAGGAGAAGACTTTAGCCTCCAACAGATGGCGTGCTCCCTGGCGCCACTTCCGATGACGAGAACTTTCATAACGCGTACTCCTAGTGCCTAAAGTGTCGATCCGCGGCGAAAAACAAACTTACATTCTTATGGGCGGCGGCATTTTTCACGTCCTCATCGCGCCGCGCGCCCGCGGGTGAAACGACACAGGTGATCCCTTCATCAGCCAACGTCTCCACGGAATCAGGAAAGGGGAAAAACGCGTCAGATGCCGCGACCGCGCCGTTTAGAAGGTGTCCATGGCTCTTGGCTTTTTTGAGCGCGAGCTCGACCGAGTCGATCCGGCTCATCTGCCCAGCCCCAACACCGACCAGCAGACCATCTCTCACCAGAACGATCGCGTTTGACTTCACATGACCACACACACGCCACGCCAACTCAAGATCGGCCAACTCGTCATCAGTTGGAACCCGTGGCGTCACGAGCTTCGCGTGCGCTATTCGAGATCGCTCGACATCGGGCTCCTGAACGAGTACCGCCCCCGCGACCGTGCGCAACTCGAGCCCGTGGAGAGCCTCTCTTGACAGCTCAATGACTCGCAGATTCTTACTAGTCTTAAGCACTTCAAGCGCGTCAGGAGCGTAGCTTGGCGCGATGACGATCTCGGCAAAGTCCCCTCGAATCTCCTCGGCGGACTCCTTATCCACCTGGCGATTCATCACCACGATACCCCCAAAGTGACTCCGCGGATCACAATCTTTGGCCCGTTCGATAGCGTGCTTAAGCGTTTGACCCGTCGCGACCCCGCAGGGATTAAGATGCTTTAGAATCGCCACGGAGATCCTATCTTGGGGCAGATCAGCTAGCAGCCGCACACCGGCGTCGAAGTCGAGCATGTTGTTGTACGAGAGCTCCTTACCTCCGAGTTGCTTCCACGATGGGCCGCCAAAGAGCGAGATAGTTGGGGAACGCGCGGTGTAAACAGCGGCTTCTTGATGGGGATTCTCGCCATAGCGGAGCTCCGCGCTCTTCTCAAGCGTCAGAGAGCATCGTTCCGGGAACTTCACTTGTCGCGGCGCGTCGGGCGCCAATCCAGCGAAGTACCGCCCTATCGTCCCGTCGTACTCGGAGAGAGTGCTAAATACCTTAGCCGCGAGCTCCCGCCTGAATTCAAGGGAAAATGGATCGGCGTGGTCGGTTGTCTTTTCGAGGCACTCGATTACTCGGGAGTAATCAACCGGATCAATCAGCGGCAAGACAAAGCGATGATTCTTCGCGGCGGCCCGAATCATCGTCGGACCCCCAACATCCACCAGCTCGGTCATCTCCTCGGGATTGGAAGCTTTGTCACTGTTAACATACTTCAAAAACGGATAGAGATTCACCACCACGAGATCGATCCCATCAATCTCGGCGGATTGCATCTGCTGCAGATGGTGCGGCTGATCACGTCGAGCCAGGATTCCACCGTGAATCTTCGGGTGTAGAGTTTTCACGCGCCCATCGAGCAACTCGGCTAACCCAGTGTAAGATTCAACGCTGGTCCATGGCACCTTAGCCTCCTCCAGCGCCTTGCCAGTGCCGGATGTGGCGAGCAATGTGTAGCCTCTCTTGTGGAGAGCCTTAGCGAGCTCAGACAAGCCAGTTCGATCCGAGACGCTTAGTAGCGCGACTTTCTTCATGTTCCCCCCATCCCTCAAAACAACAGAAGGATAGCCCGGAGAGTGGTAAGTTTCCAGTGATATACGCCCTTACATCACCGCGAATCATCGCGGCCGATCTCGTTTCTGATTTCCTAACGTGCGTTAGTCCTAGACTTATCAAATTCGCCCAGTTGTCTCATCTCGTCCTCAAGACGAAGGCGCAAGGTCGCCTGCAACGCTCGACGCTTGAGAGGATCGCTTTCCGCCAATCCCGACAGCACCTCAAGCTCACGTTTAACCTCCTGAAGCTTTGGCCACAGGATGTCCTGTTGATTTTTTAGAGTCTCGTATTCCGTGTAACTTTTGGCGAAGAGTCCCGCCACCGCCTTGCGAACCTCATCCTTGAGCTCGCGTTTTAAATCGTCGCGTTTACGAGCCAGGGACTCAAGCTCGACCCTGCGGGATTCGTCATCTGGGTGCAACTCAGCCTCATCGGCCTTTTCTCCGTACTGATACGACAGTGAGGCGATGACAGCCAATTTTTGCTTCACGTTCTCCGAATAGGCACCCACCTTCTCCAGTTCCCCTGGATGCGCGAACACATCAGGATCCTCAAACTTTACTTGACGACGCACCCATAGAGTTACCGCCCTGGATGCGGCGTCAAGCCTGGTGTTGAGCTGCTGATACTCCTTGAATAACGCGTCGTGGCGAAGCTTCGCGGCGACCATGTTGCTCGTGGCATCTGAGCTTGGAGGGCGATCCAAAAGGTCGATCTGTGATCGCAGGGTTCCGATCGATTGAACAATGTCCTCGCGCCGCGCGGACGCTTGCGTTACCCCATGATTCGAGTTTCCGCCTGATACTTTATCCACTCGTCGTATCTGTCGAGCTAATTCCGAGAGTGGACTCTCAGAACGCCCCTCACTACCAACGTTCTCGGCGCCACCCTCTCTCAATCCCACTCCGTCGGCGTCACGATTTCGGTCCACGTTGCCTGTAGGGCGCTCTAATCTCAACGACCAAAACACCTGCCGCACCACGCTGCCGAGCACGAGCCCTACTCCGAGCGTAAGACCAAGTATCATGACCATCGGAGTCGATGACGAAACAAAACGAAAATCTCCGCCCTTGCCGATCTTTGTTTTACGAACTCGTTTCGTCTCGGCGGGCTCCTGGACTACGGGGGGCACGACTTCCACTCGACGTTCGCTTTCATGTACCGCTTCATCACTCTCCGTCGAAGGTTCCTCGGGAGACTCAATTTCCGGCTTCTCTTGTGGAACGCTTCGATCGCGAACTTGCTCTTCGCTCACTGCGATCACGAGCGCGGTGATGTTGTCAGTGCCACCGCGCTGATTCGCCAAATTAATTAGTATCTGATTCGCGTCATCAAGCGGATTCTGACTTACGACCCCCAAGATGTCGGACTCAGGAACGAGGTTGTAAAGACCATCGGAACACAGCACATACATGTCCCCAGCTTCTGGCTTCTCTGCCAAAAAACGGCACTCTACTTGAACGTCAGCCACTGGTCCCAAGGAACGAGTGAGCATATGTGAGACCGGATGATGCTCGGCTTCGGTTTCCGCCAACGCCCCTGATCGCACCAGCTCTCGTACGAGCGTGTGGTCCTCGGATATCTGCTCAATGCGTCCAGCACGAATCCGATACGCCCGAGAGTCACCAACGTTTAGCCCAAGCAATCCCAAGGACGTAAAGATAAGTCCGACCAGGGTAGTTCCCATGCCAGCATAGCGAGGCTCGTTACTGCCCTTCTCGAATACCTGTCGATTAATATCTTTGATCAGGTCGATGATCCGGTCAGGAGCGACTCTATAACCGGACTTCGATAGCTCAGTCTCTAACGCCGCGATGACCATTCGGGAGGCGATGGCGCCGCCTTGCGCTCCACCCATACCATCAGCGACGAAGAACGCCGAAAAATCCTCACCTCTGATGACACCGAAGGAATCCTGATTCTCCTCACGTCGCATACCAACATCAGTGCCAGCCGCGCAGCGCGGCATCGTGACCTGGAAATTGGAATTTGCGGATGTCGATGTCCCCATGAGGCGGAACTCGCTATATATCTCGTCCGCTATTTAACCTTGCGGATAAAAGGCGTCCCTGAAATATACGACTCTCCCTTCAGTTGAGAGACGAGTCGATCAGCCTGGACTTTATTCTGCTCTGGACCAACGAGAACTCTATAGAAGCTCTGTCCAGCGACAGAGGTAGGCTCCACAACCACCGGGAACCCAGAACGCTTTAATTTCTTAGCTACCCCTTCAGCTTCAGCGAGAGTCTTTGGAGCGGCGATTTGCGCGAAGTATCCACTAGGAATTACCTTTCGCGCGACTGAGGCAGTCTCGCTGTTCTTGGTCGCCTCAGCGCCATCGGGGGAGACCGAATCCTTGGCGCTCTCTCCGCGTGCCTTGGCGATTCGTTCATCTAGGAGCGCGTTGACTGACTTGTCCTTTGACGCTTCAAGCGAATTAACATTTACTTTCGCCTCGCTCGTGGTCGACTCCGCGGATTTAGCGCCACCCAGCATTCGAACGTTTTCGGACGGTTTACCAGATCCCAATGCGCTCTCAGAACCAATGATGAGCTCGGAGCCACTGGAGTCGTCTTCAAAAAAGTTAGCCAAATCCTCTTGAGTTGTATCTACCGCGCCTTGTGAGCCCCCACGCGCGGTTGACTCCTTGGAGACCGCGACGGGAGCTTGTACGACATTATCGTCAAGCAAGCGTGGCACTTTTTGATTAGCGCTGGCTCCACGCGCCGCCGCCTTATCTTTGGCTTTGGCATTCGAGTCATCTACCATTACCGCCGGCGAGTTCAATCTATCGTAAATCCGATCCTGGCTCTGTGAAGAGGACTCCTGAATAACATCCCCCACTGGCAGCTTCGCCACCTCAACGCCTGTTACCTCTCGACCCGTCTGAAATCCGACGTACCGACCGGAAAAAAACCCGATACAGTAGGCGCCACATATAGATCCGAGGGCGAGACCAAGCCAAACAACGACTTGTAACTTGCCGAGCCGGAGTTCCCACCCCTGCACCTCACCGCGCCGTGTCCCCATCGCAGACCTCCCGCTGTCTTCGGATGGCTTCAACTTGTAGCCCATCCCGGACCGTATGGTCGTTTCAGCTCTGCCGTTGTTCTTGTTTCCCCGATCCTCAGCTATCGATCCACGCATGGGCCCTCCGTAACAAACCATAGTATACTAGATAGACCGAACCCTAGACTAGCGACAATCTCACCGACCTCTCCAGAAATCTGCCCCTCTTCCAAGCAGACCCGAATCCGAGGTGAATTAATAAAGGCATGAGCGCGCGAGGCGAAGTCCTCAAGTGCCGCTGACCATTCAGCCATTTCTCCAAGGGCTATCGCGCGTGCCGTATATGTCGGCATACCCAGCCCCCGCAAAGCTAAGCGACGCTCAAAACTCATTGTTTGAAGTACCCGAGCTACCTGTTCGGCCTTCACGGGCAAGGGAAAATACCCCGCGAAGCGCCGATAACGCTCAACGAGCAACCGAACGCTATAGAGAGGTGAGGCGAATTCGTCAAACAGGGCGACCCCGGGGTCATAATCCCCCGAAAATACCGTTGAGCCCGCGTGAAAGAGGAATCGCAACCACGCCTCCTCGGAATCAAGTCCCCTTAGGACGCTTTCAAGGGAACTACGCTCCAACAACCCCGAAAGCACCCGATCTCGACTTAGCAACCACGCGTCCATTGGCATTCGCAGGTCAATACTTCCCCCTTTCCGAGCGACTGAAAGAGCCACGCGTAGCGCCTGAGGAAGACGCTCATGGTAGTGATGGGTCGTCCAGACACTCGCTCGCGGGCTTGAGGGTAGCGTGTGATCATCCGAGACATTCAGCCGTCGCTCACCCTCATTTTCGATCACATAAGAAACCGCGGACCGAAACAATTCAACGACCTCGCGTTGCGAGCGGACTTGCCGCGCGGGAAGAGGATCGATAAAAACATCGCATCCATTTTCATACATGACCGTGAGAAACACTTGCTGCATAACACGCGCCACAAGTCTCAGACGCGCGTAGACCGGCTCGGTACAGTCGGGCAGTATACACCGAACAGTTCGAAAGGCCTCTGAACAACGAGCCAACGCAAGGTCCTTGAGAGCCGTCTCCGTATCAGGCGACACCTCCGAAACCACGAGGTCGCGCGGCGTATCAATTGACACGACATATCCCGAATCGCAGCGAAGCGTGACTGGCACCTCAGATCGAATCTCCGCTATCAATCGCTCCGCGATGTGCTCCGCTCGCTGTTTGGTGAGTCGCGCCAACTCAAGCGCCACTGATGAACTAAATTCCCCGCGATCAATTCGCTGCATCGGAGCGAAACTCACAGCGGGCGAGAGCTCTATCTCCGGAAATAATTTTCGCGCCGCCGCGCGCGTGACGGACGATAGGATGCTCATTGCCGAACCTCCCGGAGACACGCCTCAAGAAGCCGCTGCAACTCAGCTCCCCCATGCAAACAATACGCGGCCGCGACATCTGGAATCATGCGCAAAGCTTCAGGGCTATTGACGGCGAGTAGCACAGCCCCCGCTCGTTGAATCATCTTGTTGCTTTCATGTACCGCTCGCACCACATCCTCGCGACCATCACGCAGCATATTGGCGACTAGCAGCACCCGACCCGCTTGTTGGAACATCTCCGAACCGATGTGCGCTCGAATCGCCTCTAATCGCTCCAATGCCTCCAAAAGCCAGAGCGGATCTCCCGCTGACACCACCGGCAACTGTCCGAAGAGCCCGCGCTGGGTAAACTCTTGAATCACTTCCGAAGGGGTCTCCTCATCGAGCGCGACGAGAACTTCATTCCACACTCGTCGCGGTGACAACGTCGTGAGAGCGCCTCCTTTCACCGCCTCCACAAAGCCCGCTAACGTAGTCATGTCGAAGTGAAATGAGAGTCGAGAGAGATAGCGCGCCGCTCGGAACAAGCGCGTAGGATCGTCTACAAAGCTCTTTGGATGGAGGATACGCAAGGTAGCGCCCTGGATATCAGACCACCCGCCACACGGATCCGTCAGATCGTTCGCGATATGCTCTATCGAAGCTTCGCCCGACATAAGCGCCTGGTAACGTTCCAAGGGAATCGCGATCGCGTTCGCGGAGAAATCTCGTCTCCATAGGTCCTCTTCTATCGATGCGGCGGTCACAGTAGGTAACGCGCCCGGACGTTCATACGTCTCACGTCGAGCGGAGGCGACATCGACCTCCGTCAGCAACGCTCCCTCTTGACTCGACGAAACGATCTCAACCGTGAGAAGTTTAGCGGTAAGAAATGGCTGGTGCTCTCGGATTGAGCACGCGAGGCGCTCACGCAGCTCTCGAGCGAAAGCGATTCCATCCCCCTCAACCACGAGATCGAGATCGAAATCTCCTATCTGCCGCCCCATTACCAGGTCACGAACCATCCCACCGACAACGAACACACGTTCGCTACGACTACGCGCCACGTCTATGGCCGCCGTTACCACAGTAACTATAGGAATGCCTCCGCTTGTATTGCCCGATGTCACGTTAGTGCCTTACTCATCGTCGCGCGATGTCAACCGCATGAAACAGCGCGAACGCGATTGATGTGCGGCGCGCACCTCAAGTACTTGACGAGGCGCCGTTTTCCTAGTCATCCATGATCTCATTTTTGAAAATCGGAAGCCCAACCGATTGCTGGTCGCGATATTTGCCCGAATCATCGTAACGAGTGGAGCTCGGCGTCCGAAGCTCAAAAAGCACCACCCGAGCGATCTTCATCTTTGGATATAGCAAAATCGGGTTAGGCCCATGATTCGCCAGCTCAAGCGTCACAGGTCTATCACTGTGCCCAGGATACACCATCATCGCTGTCTGCACGATCGTCAATCCCACTCGCGCGAGGGTGCTGCGGCCCTCGATCATAAAGCCAAGCGACGGACCTACCGTCACACTCTCGAAGGTGTGCCCTAATAAAAACTCGCCAGATTGAAGTAGGTATGGTTTGTCTCGAGTGATCGTAATCAAGTCATACGGCGGTGGCTCAGGCTTAGTTACGTCAACCACATAGCCGCCTCTCGGCTTGAGCAGCTCCTCCCCTAGATGCATGGTGATTCCCGACGAACGGAGCACCTTGTCTGAGAACGGCGTTACCTTAAGCTCTCCACTCGCGACTACCCGCTTGATATCCTCGTTTGACAACATCATGACCTAATATTCCTTTCCTTAATTCCCACTCTACATCCCGCAGCGGACCCAGAGAGCAGTTCTACGTTGAGATGCCGCGCATCTCAAGAGCGCCTTTGACCCTACGCCAACCCCTTGAAACCATGAGTCTATTATACTTCACCGCAAAGCACACGCCGCTATAGTAGGGATGCGATGGACCTTGCGGGGAATCGCCCCACAGGTATACACTCGGTCCGTCACCGTAAAGGGGTTTAAGGGTTATGGATCTACGAGAACAAGAAATACGTGGAAGTTACAAGTGGCTACTCTGCGCGGGCACAGCGGCGATAGTGCTGAGCTGTTTTCTTTTCTACGTTGATAACGTGATCATGGGTGGTGCCATCGATAGAGACAAGAAGCACGCCGAGGAGCTCAATACTCTGCGAGTAGCTCAGTCCTCATTACCCAGCGGCGTGACCGACTCGCGCCAGACGCTTCCGCTCACTATCGAGCAGGAAGCTCACGACTCCAGCGCTCACTAAGAGCGCATCGTCATTAAGTCTAAAACCGAATCGGAACCCTAAACATGCGGCTATCATACAGGTGTATGAGCGCTATGCTCAGCGGGGCGTGGGCGTTGAGCAATTTAAGCCAAAAACCGCCTCGGTCAGATTTATTACGCTCGCTGCTCCGACGGTTCCCTTACTGGATAGAGGGTCACCTCGCGTACGCTGAAGACGCGTTGGCGCGAGACTCAATAGCTGATGCCTACGCTTCAGCCAACGCCGTGCTCTATCTCTCGGAATCAACTTGCCCTCACAGAGCGACGGCTGAATTCGTGCTTGGCAGGTGTTTTCTCCGTCGAGGCGATTGGCGCTCCGCTGTGGAATATCTAGCGCGCGCGCATACAAACCTGCCGAACAACTACTCGATAAGCGAGGAACTCGCCGCCGCGCACATTCTTGGCGGAGACTACCTAGCGGCGAATACTCTGCTTGAATTAATCCCAACTAACCGCATATCAGCGGCGGGCAAGGCCGCGCACAGCTTTGTCCGATCTAAAGGAAAATCATCTTAATAATTTTTCTTCGGCGCGCAATTCACCTTCGTGAGCCGGGGCTCCAGCCGGAGCTCCTTAGCGCTCCGAGATACTGGCGACCGCACTCTCCGCTAACGTCATAAGAGTATCGGGAAACACCCCAAATAAGACGATCGCCGCCACGCACAACGCCACGCCCAGCAGAGTCGATAATGGAACCCGAATCGGATCCGCCTTCGACGCGGGCTGAAAGAACATGGCAGCCGGTACTCGAAAATAGTACGCGCATGCGAGGGCTGAGTTAAGGGCGCCCACGATGGCGAGACCAAAAAAATTGGTGGAGAGCGCCGCCTGGAAGAGATAGACCTTGCCGAATAATCCGGCGAGTCCAGGAGGCAGCCCAGCTAATCCAAGGAATATCACGGTCATGCTTACCGCGAGAAACGGACTACGCTTTCCGAGACCATGAAAGTCCTGGATACTATCCGCGTCCGGGCCAACGGCGGATATAACCGCGAAGGCTCCTACCGTCATCGCGCAATACGATATCAGATAGTACAACGTAGCGGCGAGTGACGCTCCATCTGTCCCGGCGATGACGATTCCTATCATCATATACCCCGCCTGAGCCACGCTGGAATACGCCAACATTCTCTTGACGCTACGCTGCTGCAGCGCCGCCAAATTGCCCATAATCATAGCCAGAACGCTCAGCACCCACATCGCTCCGTATGACCAGACAAAAGAGAATCCGAACACGGCGACGCACATCTTTATCAATGCGCCTATGGCGGCGACCTTCACCACGCAACTCATGAAGGCGGTCACTGAAGTCGGGGCGCCCTGATATACATCAGGAACCCAGAAATGAAATGGGGCCAATCCCAGCTTAAAGGCGATACCAATCAGTATGAGCGTGAAGGCGAGCGCCACCATCGGCGACGATTGGCTCCCCTGCTCTAACATCGCGAAACTCAGTGAACCGCTCGCCCCGTACACCATGGCGATACCGTAGAGAAGACAGGCGGAACTAAAACAGCCTAATAGGAAATACTTCATCGCGGCCTCAGAGCCTGATGGATGCGTCACCCGAGCCCCACACAAACAATACAACGCCAGCGAGGCCACCTCCACGCCGATGAACAGCGTGAGAAAATCCGACGCGAAGATCATGATCAACGCTCCGCACAACGAGGTCAGCATCAAGTAGTAATATTCGCTTACCGTGGATATCTGTTCGCTCTTAAGCGAGTGCGCCGTGGCGAGCACGCTTGTCACCGCTCCCGCGCACACAACTACCGCTAACAACCTGGTGAACCCGTTAACTACCACACCGTAGTGCGCGGAAGCCGCGTTATCCTGCAACCCAGCCGCGAGTAACCCAGCTCCAACAATCAGAACTCCCGCGAATACCGCCGCCATACGAAGGCGCTCTATGATATGGCCGCCTAAAAGGTACGCTAGGCTACCCACTGATAACATGAGAATAGGCGCGAATGATGCCAACGTATTCATAATAACCAGCCCTCTAACCTACTTCCCTTATAACGCTTGAGCTTTATCCTGATTGGAAACCACGGTGACCGTAATAGCCTGCACCACCGAAGCACCCACAAAGCGCTGCTCTCGAAACACCTTATCTTTCATGGAAGCGCGTGAATCAGTTCGGTACATTTTAAGCTGCGTCGATAGTGAGGAGTCGACCAGCGAGAGAAGCTTGCCGGGAACCACACCAAGCGCCACGACAGCGGCTACCAACGAGATCAACACAAGCGCGTCCCCACCTCGAATGTCGGACCGCCTTAGCGGAACAGTGTCATGGGCGGGGCCGAACATAGTCTTCATATAAGCGGTCAGTGTGTAGACGGCGCCAAGCACCACGCCAGTCATCGACACCAGTGTCCAGGTCGGAAACGCGGACCACGAGCCGATAATCACCAGGAACTCACCGACAAAACTACTGGTAAGGGGTAGCGCCACGGCGGCTACGCTAAACACCATGAGGAAGAACGCCGTCACTGGGAGCTTTCGAGCCAGCCCACCAAGGCTCGCGAAGTCACCTGCCCCCTCGCGATCGATAATCGCGCCGAACACTAGAAACAACGCCGCGGTAACCAAACCGTGACTAATCGCTTGAAACACTGCCCCAGTGAGAGCCATCTCCGACGCTGCCGCGATGCCGAGCACGCAGAATCCCAGGTGAGAGAGCGATGAATACGCGAGCAGTGAGCGAATATCTCTTTGTGTAAGAGCGATAAGAGCGCCGTACACAACCCCAATGGCTCCTAGCGCCGCGATAGTCGGGGCCGCCAGGACCAGAAAGTCAGGGAATAAGGGCATCACGAATCGAATGATTCCATATATCCCCACCTTTCCAAGCAGAGCGGCCGTGAACGCCGCCGTTCCGTGCGGAGCCTCTCGATAGGTACTCGCAAGCCATCCATGCAAGGGAATGACCGGTATCTTTATCCCGAACGCGATCAAGAAGCACAACCCGAGCGCGACCTGCTCTTCAAGGGGGAATCTCGGCATTGTCGCTAGTGATGATATCTCAAAGGCGAAGCGAGGTGAATCCGAGCTACCCATGTGCGCCCCAAGGATATCAAATCCTCGGTAGCCTACATACAGGATCGCCAAGAACATCAATACCGATCCTACCATCGTGTACAGCAGGAACCGAAGCGCCGCGTTCATGCGTCCAGCACCACCCCATAGGGCGATCGCCGCTAACACCGGCAGCAGCATCAACTCGTAGAAACAATAAAAGAGCACTAAATCAGAGGCTAGAAACGCGCCTAGCACGGCGCTCTGACCCGCGAGAAGACTCGCGTACCAACCAGCACCAGCGTTGGAAGGCTTCGCGGAAAAACCTATGACCGCTAACGTGACAACGCAGGTCAGTAAACAAAACACTAATGAGAGCCCGTCCAACCTTAAACTGAACGAGACGCCCAAAGACAAAATCCACGGATATGCCTCCTCTACTTGCAGTACCGCTCCAGGAACTACCAATCCCGACTTCGCCACAGCGAGTAACACCACTAATGTAAGCGTAGACGCGAAGAGCGCCCATAATTTACACAGTCGCCCGCTTTGATCTCGGCGCCTTGCGAACCAAGGCCCCATGCAGAACATCGCCGCTAGCGCCGGTATCCAGATAATCGAATTGAGTGATGGCCATGCCGCGGTCATTGGGTTACCTCATCTGCACGAAAATACTACACATCGCCGCGACCGCGACGAACATATACAACATATACGTCGCTACCTGACCGGTTGTTATTCGGCACGTCAATTCGCCGACAGCGCGAGTCACGCTACCAAGCGCGCTACCACTGCCCTCCACAAAAGTTCGGTCCACCGAGCGATACATCAACTGAGAGAGAGCGCGAACCGGCGTGATTATCAAGCAATTGTAGATCTCGTCGACGAAATACTTGCCCGCGAAAAGTCGCTCAGCGGGCCAAGCGATACCTCGAATCCTCTCTTTGAGCGCTGGCGCCATAGTGAAGAGACCATAAGCCACAGCGATACCGACGAATCCCGGAATAGAACCGACCAAATACGACACGAGAACCGAGCCCTCAGACACATGATGAGCGACACTCGGAAGAGGCCCTGTCACATATGCGATAAGACTGTGATCGAGGCACACCCCGCCTACCGTCGACAAGACCGCCAAGATCAACACTGGCAAGGTCATCACCAGAGGGGCCTCGTGCGGATGCCCCTCACCTCGGTAGCTCCCCATGAAGGTAAGAATAAAAGACCGCGCCATATAAAACGCGGTGCACACCGCTATTAACGTCGCCACCGTACCGATGAATCCCGCCTGCGGAAGAAGGATCGGATTATGGGTAGACTGGATGGCGCCAAGAATCGCGTGCTTCGAGAAGTATCCCGCGAAGGGGGCGATACCGGCGATCGCCAACGTCGCTACGCCGTACGATAAACAGGTAAGTGGCATCGCTTTAGAGAGTCCTCCCATGCGCCGCATATCTTGCTCATGGTGACACCCATGAATCACGGACCCAGCGCTGAGAAACAAGCACGCCTTGAAGAAGGCGTGCGTAACAACGTGGAAAAGAGCTATCGAATACTGTCCTACTCCGACCGCCAAAAACATAAAACCGAGTTGACTCACTGTCGAATACGCGAGCACTTTCTTGATATCGTTCTGGACTAAGGCGATCGTGGCCGCGACTGCCGCCGTCGCTAACGCGACCCAGAGAATAGTGGCGGGCACCGAGGGATCGAGCTCTATCACACCATGCATTCTCCCCATAAGGTAGATCCCCGCCGTAACCATCGTCGCCGCATGAATGAGCGCGGACACTGGCGTTGGTCCAGCCATGGCGTCAGGCAACCAGGAGAACAAAGGAATCTGCGCTGACTTACCTGTGGCGGCGAAAAAGAGCGCTATTCCAGCGACGAAGCCCATCTCAGCCGGCAACTTCGCCAAAACCTCTGGATTCGAGAGTTGAACGATATCGAGCGTGCCACAGTACGAGAACAGCACCGCCATGGCGACCAGAAAGCCCACATCTCCAATCCGGTTCATAACAAACGCTTTACGCCCCGCGCTCGCGTAATCCGTGTTGGTAAACCAGAAGCCAATCAGGAGATACGAGCAAAGGCCAACGCCCTCCCATCCGATGAACATGACAGGTAAGGATTTGCCGAGCACCAAAACCAGCATCGACGCGACAAACAGATTTAGGTAGGAAAAAAATCTCGATCTGCCCTCATCGTCCGCCATGTAGCCTAGTGAGTAGACATGGATCAGAGTTCCAACTCCCGTAATCACCAAACACATCACCGATGAGAAGGAATCAAAGTAAATTTCTAGTGGCATTGAGTAGGAGCCAAAAGAGAGCCAGGAGGTGAGCACAACAGAGACAGGTCCTGAGGTCGCCAGCCCAAGGGAGAGAGCCACGGAAGAGACAAACGAAATCGCCACCGCCAAAACCGCCACAACTCCCGACAGCCTCGAGTTAAGCGTCCCTACGATATAAGAGAGCGCCGCTCCCAGAAGCGGCGTTAGTACCACCAATGCTAATGTCGTGTCACCGTTACTCATGCTACCTACCATTTAAGCTCCGCTGAGTCGGTTGTTTCGACTGACGAGACGCTGCGAAAAACCGAAAGAATGATCGCCAGTCCAACCGCTGACTCCGCCGCGGCGATGACCATGACGAAGAAAACAGCCACCTGCCCGTCTAGATTGCCGTGCAGTTTGCTGAACGTCACAAACGCGAGGTTAACGGCGTTAAGCATCATTTCAACGCACATGAACAGAACTATCGCGTTTCGCCTCAGACAAACCCCGAGCGCGCCAATTATAAAAAGCACCATTGAGAGTGCTAAGTATGTCATCATCGAGTTCATTTACTTCCCTTCTCCTCCGAACATACCACCTGGACGCGGCCCAAGCTGCGGTTGCTTACGCTTCGCGAGCATCACTGCCCCTACAATCCCGATCAGGAGCACAAGCGACGATAGCTCGAATTGTGCTGTATAGTTTGAATACAACTCTTGCCCAATAGCCTCTACCGTTCCCTCTGAACCACGTAGATTATCGACCAACTGATAAGGGGATAATCCCTGGAATCGAGATATCACAGGAGGCAACGCCGTAATCACCAAAACAACTCCTCCCGCGAGGGCGGTCGCAAGTTGCACGAGACCAGGTTGCTTGCCTTGCTCAGTCTTAAGATTCAAAAGCATCAACACAAAGAGAACCAACACCATGATCGCGCCGGCGTACACAACCACCTGTGTCACCGCCAGGAAGTGCGCGTCAAGGAGAGCGTACAATCCGGCGATCGACAAAAGGTTGCCAACTAAAGCGAAGGCGCTGTAAAGCGGATTGCGGAACGTGACGACGGCGACACCAGAAGCCAGCGCCAACACTGCGAGGACAAATTCCATAAAACTCATACAAGCACCTTGATGATGGCGGTGACCGCCAAGTTAGCGAGACTCACCGGCAACAACATTTTCCAACCCAAGTTCATCAACTGGTCGTATCGGAAACGAGGGAGCGTCCAACGAATAACGATCTGAAGAACACAAAAGAACACTACTTTGGTCATAAGAACGATGTGACCCAGCAGAGCCGCCCACCAAACATTCTCCGGCAGCGTTACCCAGGGAATGTGCCAACCACCAAAAAAGAGCAGCGCCAACAGAAGAGCGAAGAGCGCTATCTCGCAAAACTCCCCCAACCAAAACAACAAAAACTTCATCCCCGAATACTCAGTGAAGTAGCCGGCCGCTAGCTCTGACTCCGCTTCAGGGAGATCGAATGGACCTCGCTTGGTCTCCGCCATACCGGCGAGAAGAAGCACCACAAAACTCACCGGCTGCATGACGACTCCCCACTTCGGGAGGAATCCCCATAGCAGCTCACCCTGTCGCTCCACGATAGTGTAAACATCAAGGGAGCCGTACACGACGATAAGCGCCACAAACACGAGGCCCATCGGGAGCTCATACGAAATCATCTGCGCCGCGGCTCGCAGCGACCCGAGAATCGAGAATTTGTTATTTCCGGTCCATCCGGCGATCGCCACTCCGTAGACCGCCACAGAGCCCATCGCGAGAACAAAGAGTAGTCCCGCGTCAATCGACGCTACACATGGGTGTATGTGATAGCCAAACAAAGTGAAGTTCGGCGCTAACGGCAGAACCGCGAAAGCCAACATGATCGGCAGAACAGCGATAATCGGCGCGGCGGCATGCAAGAACTTCGACGATCCCTCTGGAACAAAGTCCTCCTTCCAAAGTCCCTTCATCGAGTCGCATAGCAACGTGTTGATCACTCCGAGCCAGCCCATCATTCGAACCACTGGAAGCATCGGCTTTATGAACCACTTATCTGACTCTATAAAAGCGCCCGCTCGATTGGCTCCTACTCTATCCTGAATCAGCGCCGACCCCTTACGCTCCAACCAGGTACACAGCGAACCGAGCACAAGAGCCAGGTTCATGACGACAAAGACTTTTATCAGCAGAATAAATAATTCGATCATACTCTATACCGCGGCAGACGCCCCTTGACCCACCGCGTTCTCATCGCCCGAGACCGCCTGTCTGGTGGAACTTTGCAACTGAACCCCACCCGCCTTGATCAACTGTATACTTAAGCCTTGTGAGGCGATGATTGGATCAGTCGAAAGATACCATCGAGTCAGCTCTCGCTCGTTCATCACGCTGGTATCAGCGCCAACCACTTTCGCTCCAGCCGCCTCCGACAGTTGCGCCAGGAATCTCCATTCCGGAATGGTTCCTTCGCGCAATGGCACCACCGCTTGCGCGTACTGAAGACGCAACCCGCGATTCAACAACAAACCCGATTTCTCCAGAACACTCCGACCTGGAACCGTATACGAAAGAACTTTAGTTAAGGGGGAATCGGCGTCTGTGAGAACTCCGACCGACACCTTCGCTGAACGTAAGCCCTCAAGAAGAGCCTCGTCCATTTCCTTTAGCTCAATGGCTCGATCGCCGAGGATTAGTACGTTCTCGATCTCCTTGCGGCGAATCTTCCCAAGGATTTCGTTGTACTCACTCTCCGGATCCTCCCCGATGACTCCCGTGAGCTGCGCCCCACGAAAATTACTCGCGTAATCAGGGCTGACTAATATCTCCTGCACTGAGGTAAGCGTTCGACCACGATATGAGACAACCGCTCGACTCACCGATGAGGCGCGCAACATCAATTGCCGAAGGATGTAGTACTCCTCTACGAGAAGGTCTGGGCTCGCCAAGACCGTAAGCGTTTTCAGGGAGCCTTTAAGGGCGCTTAGCGCGTCTGCGAGCGACGCTTCTCGCCCGTCACGACACGCGACGCGTTCAACACGTCGCTCCGGGAGGAATCGCCCAAATCCATATCTCCCTTCGTCACACAACCACTCCTTGTTAACGCTATCATTGCGACGAGCCTTGACGAGCACGACCTCTCCATCGCGCTCAGCGACCTTGACGTTACATCCAGTCGAGCAGCCAGTGCACACGCTCTCGGTTTGTTTGGTGAACCAAATTCGAGTGTTAAATCGCCACTGCCGATGCGTAAGGGCCCCCACCGGACACAGGTCAACGACCGTGCCCGAAAGTTCGTTGTCGAGTTCTCGACCAGGGCTAACAGCTATGACTGATTTATCCCCGCGATTAAGCATCCCAAGCTCCGAGGTCTTGGTGATTTCATCGCAAAAACGGATGCATCGGGTACACATAATACAGCGCTCCCCGTCGAGCATCACGTTGGGTCCCAGCGGGAGCGCCTTTATCTTGTGAACCTTCTCCTCGATGAATCGGCTGGACCTGGCGTTGTACTCAAAGTGATAATCCTGCAACTTGCAGTGTCCCGCCTGGTCACAGACGGTACAATCCAGCGGGTGGTTGATGAGGATAAATTCCAGCGTCGCCGCTTGGGCGTCAGCCACATCTTTGCTGGACTCGTGAGTGGCGACCTCCATACCCTCAGCGACCTGCGTGTTACACGCGATCGTCATCTTAGGTTGTCCCTTCACGGAGCACTGACACATCCTACAGTTACCAGCCACCGATAAATGCGGGTGATAGCAATAGTGCGGAATCTCGACCCCGATAGTTTTCGCCGCTTCGATCAGGTTGGTCCCTTTCGGCACCTGGACAGGCTTTCCGTCGATGGTGAGGCTCACCGTCTCTGGCGCTTTAGGTGTTACTGCGTCTGCCATGGTATTGCTTGTTCGCTACTCGGTTAAATCACTTCTGACTTTGGACACCCCTTGAGGCCATCTCCCAGCTGATCACGAGTCGTGGAGAGCCTTAAGTCAGGCTGCTCTTTCTCGATTCGCGCCAGGAGAGCGTCGAGCTTTTCCTCGGAGAGATTCTCAAAGTAAAAATCATTGATCTGGCACATGGGAGCCGTTCCACAGGAGCCAAGACACTCAACCTCCTCAAAGCTCCACATACCGTCTTTGCTAACGTCACCGGGATTAAGCCCTAGCTTGTCGTGGAGATGCTCCGATATACGCTTCGCGCCCCGTAACGCGCAGGGAAGCGTTCTGCATACCTGAATGTGATACTTCCCCACCGGCTTCTTGTAATACATCGAGTAGAACGTGGCGACTTCCCACACTTGAATCGGAGGCAGCGATAGCTTCGCGGCGACCCACTCGATGCCTTCTTGGGTGATAAGACCGAAATGCTCCTGCGTGATATACAAAAGAGGCATCACGGCTGAGCGACTCTGCGGATACTGAGCTATGATCTTCTCAGCCCTGTTCTCCGCCAACTGTGGCAACGTGACCGGACCCTTCACAGGGGCGATCTTTTTTGAATTGATGTGAAAAACTTGTCCGCTATCGGTCACACTCACCACCTATCATGTTTATCATTCCAAACGTTGGGATCATGTCGGAGATGTTCGCCCCAAGCAGCATCTTTCGGAACGCCCCCATATGAATAAAACTGGGAGCTCTCACGTGCGCTCTGTAGGGCTTACCACTACCATCGGAGACCACATAAAAACCAAGCTCTCCATTTCCACCCTCGACAGCGTGGTACACTGAGCCCTTCGGTGGCTTTACGCCGTACATCACAAGCTCGAAGTGATTGATCATTCCATCGATTGAGCTGTACACCTCGTCTTTCGGCATCAACGCGACATGCGGATCTTCAACGATAATTGGACCCTCCGGCAATCGCGACATCGCCTGCTCACAGATTCGAAGTGACTGCTCCATCTCCTGGAATCGCACCAAGAAACGATCGTAGTTGTCTCCCTTCGTGCCAAGCGGCACTTCAAACTCAAACTCCTCATAACTGGAGTATGGAAACGACTTGCGCACGTCATAGTTCACCCCTGAGCCGCGCAGCATAGGACCCGTCAGACTGAAGTTGATAGCCTCTTCGGCGGTCAGCACAGCGATATCGCACATACGATCGATGAAGATGCGGTTTCGAGTGACGAGACGATCGCAGTTGACTAGGTGTTCCCGCACTACCTTGAACGCCGCCGTCATACGTTCAGCGAAGCCAGGCGTGATGTCATCTTTAATACCACCTACCCGTCCAAACGACACGGTGAGACGCGCGCCTGTGACTTCCTCTAGCAGATCCCAGAGAGCCTCACGAGCCTCCATCATGTAGAGCATCACCGTAAAGGCGCCCAGTTCCATCGCGGAGGCGCCAAGGCATGTAAGGTGATCACAAACCCGAGAGATCTCAGAGAGAATCACACGGATATACTGGGCGCGCTTGGGAGCCTCGATCTCAAGAAGCTTCTCGATGGTATGACACCATCCGAAATTATTTATTATTGGCGATACATAGTTGAGTCGATCCGTATACGGCATCACCTGATTGTAATCGACGGTCTCGCACATCTTCTCAAAGCCTCGATGCAAGTACCCAACATCGACGTCAGCGTCGAGTATCTTTTCACCCATGAGCTCCGCCACGACACGCACCGTTCCATGCGTCGCGGGATGGGCAGGACCAAGGTTCACAATCATCGACTCAGAATGCAGATCATCATCTATCTGCCGAGGACGCGCCGAGGTGGTAATACCACCCACACCAAAATCAACCTCTAAAAGCTTACCGTCTGCCATGATTTGTCCTTGAAGCCCTTACACCTCTTTAGCGTCCGCGTTATCCTCAGCGCCACGGCGACCACCTATGGTCACGAGGTCTGGCCGGAGCATCCGACGAGCGGTGTTTTCCACCTCAGGAGCGCGCAGCGGAACGCGCGGCTGCTTGCCTTGTACCGGGTAGTCCTTGCGCAACGGATGTCCGACAAATTCCTCATACATCAACACGCGTCGCAGGTCTGGGTGACCGACGAACGAAATACCGAACATGTCCCAGATCTCTCGCTCTAAAAAATTCGCTCCCGCCCAAAGGTTCGTGGCGGTTGGAATCTCAGGTTTATCCTCTGAGAGATTAACCTTGAGACAAAGACGCGACCGCGTCGAAAGACTTAAAAGCTGGTACACGACTTCGAAGCGCTCGGCGCGCTGATCCATCCAATCGACTGCAGTGACATCCACGAGTAAATTAAACTGCAAACGAGGGTCCTCCTTACATAGCCTGAGAACCTCCGCGATGTTCGCGAGAGACACATAAACCGTCAGATCACCCAACTCAGATATCTTCTCTGACAACAGGGGACCACATACACCGGTGAGAGCCTCACTTAGCTCCTCCATTGACCTTGCTGCTGTTACCATATGCCGCTGGTTGTATCGTAAGCCTTGCCAACTAGCAACGTCCCAAAAGCTTAAAAGTACTCAGATTTTTCCGCTTCGCTCGCTTCTCAATCACCCCTGTCCCGGCATCAGGAAACATACTCAGGGAGAATCGCCTGAGGTCGCTTGCCACCGACCCCTCTCATTTGCGTTATTAACCCCCGCTAGGTATACTCTCTTCCTTGGTCTGTCGTTAGGGAGTATTAAATGGAATCAACATCTGGTGCGAAGAAGAAGCGCTTATCCCCCTCATCAGTGAGCCAGATTCAGATCCTTAACGCCCTTGCTCCCGTGTCCGCTGGCACTGTCTCAGAGCCACGTCGTCTCGACATCAATGAGATAGCCGAGCGCAGCGGCCTACGAGACGAGAAGGAAACACAACGATTCCTCTTCATTCTCGAAGGACAGAAGCTTGTTACGCCATTCCCAGAGGGAGACTTCACGTCGAAGATTTGGCAGATAACGACCCAAGGTGTGCAGACACTACGACACATCTCAAGCGCCATGACCAACTAGGTCCTAGCTTTAGTTTCAAACATTAACAGCGGCAAGAATGCATAGCGTAGAGAGGATTCCCCCTCTACGCGTCTGTTAGCTATTGAACGCGGGCGTGTCGTTTGGCGTAGCCAAAATACACAACCATACCGATCGCCAACCATACGAACAGGCGCAACCATGTGTCGAATGGTAACGCTAGCATCTGAGCCAACGCGCTTAGAGCGCCGGCGATCGACACAAATCGAACGTAAGGAGCCTTAAATGGACGGTGGGCATCTGGCTCATACACCCGAAGGAGAAGAACGCCAATACACACCAATACAAAGGCGAGCAACGTGCCAATCGAGACTAATTCGCCCAATACTCCTATCGGAAAGAGTCCCGCTATTAACGCTGAGAGGACGCCGGTTAACACCGTTGTCACATAGGGAGTTCGATATTTGGGATGAATCTTACCAGCCGCGGGCGGAAGCAATCCATCACGGGACATACTGAGCATAATCCGCGGTTGCGCCATAAGGAGCAACAACACCACCGAGCTAAGACCCGCGATCGCCCCGCCCTTCAAGAACGGACGCAACCAAGCCAGCGACTCCCCCGCCGCATTGACCGCGAAGGCAATCGAGTCCGGCACATTGAGTTGATCGTACTTCACCAAGCCGGTCAGCACAGTCGCGACTAAAATATAGAAAATCGTACACACAACGAGGGAACCGATAATTCCTATCGGCATATCCCTCTGCGGATTCTTTGTCTCCTGCGCCAGCGCTGACACCGAGTCGAAGCCAATATACGCGAAAAAGATGACACCTGCGCCTCGAAGCACCCCACTCCACCCGAAATGCCCAAACTCACCCGTATTTGGCGGCACCAACGGCACCCAATTCGACGGGACCACGTACATCGCTCCAAACACGATAAACAATGACAGTACCGTGAGCTTTAGGGTCACGATCAAATTATTGAATTTGGCTGACTCTCGGATGCCGACGTATAGAAGCCACGAACAGAGGCCAACGATAATCATCGCCGGTAGGTTGATAATCGCTCCTGAACTCCGCCAGCCATCGTGGTGAGAGAAGGTAAACGGCGAACTAGTCAGCGCTGGAGGCAGCTGGATGCCGAAGTCCTTGAGAAAGCTAACCACATATCCCGACCATGACACCGCTACCGTGGAGGCGCCAAACATATACTCAAGGACGAGATCCCAACCGATAATCCAAGCCACGAGCTGTCCCAAAGTCGCGTAGGCGTAGGTATACGCGCTTCCCGAAATCGGAATCATGGCGGCGAGCTCCGCGTAACAAAGCCCCGCGAATACACACGCGACACCAGATAAGATAAAGGAAAGTGTTATCGCCGGTCCCGCGTACTGCGCGGCGGCAGGACCAGTAATTGAGAATATACCCGCGCCTATAATGCCCCCGATACCCAACAGAAGCACATTGAGACCCGTCAAGGATCGTGAAAGCCCATGTTCCTGCTCCACAGCTTCAGATTGAATGTCGGAGAGAGGCTTACGCGCGAAAATACTAAGAAGCATGGAGCACCTCGTGAGCTAAAGTTCCGGCGACCACTTTTGAGAGGTAATGAGCCTCTTTACCACCTCATCAGGCGGCATTGGTCGCGCGTCTCACTGGTGCCCGTTAGGGCCGCCGCGAGACGCCCTCAGCATAACGAGTTTGGAATTCCCCGCAATCAGGTAATTTGTCTTAGGGAAACAACCACTGACCCCGTTTCGGTCTTAATCGTCCTCTCCAGACGTGGAGAGACGAGATTCTCCACAATAGAGACGCACAACGTTTCAGACTTGATATACTCCGCGTGTTTGCTGAGTAGCTCTTCAGCGCCACGGATCTCCAACTCAATGCGATCCGCCATGTGTAGGTCCGCCTCCTTGCGCATATCTTGAATCTCACGCACCAGGTCACGGGCTTGCCCCTCTAAAGCTAATTCCGGCGTCACTTCCGTATCAAGCGCCACCACGAACCCAGGACCAGATTCAACCGCGAGTCCCTCTTTACCCGTAAATCCAACCTCAACCTCACCAGGATTGAGCACGATATCGCCTACCTTTACGGTATTCTCACCCAAGATTTCGAACTCACCGGCGCGGACCTTCTGAATCACTTCCTGCACGCGCGAACCCAGGCGCGGCCCAAGCACGCGGGCATTCACCTTCGCGCTCAAGATAGCGATTGAGGATGGATCCGCGAGGAACTCGACTGACTTAACGTTAAGCTCGCCGCATAACACAGGCACATACGCCGAAAGCTCTTTGGAGACAGCACCCTTAATCGCCACTTTCACCGAGGAGAGTGGGAGTCGGACTCGAAGCTTTTCTCGAGAACGAACCGACAGACCCGCCGACACCATTGAGCGAATCAAGTTTACGTGCGCCGAGAGCGTCTCATCAATCAGCTCCGCTCGCGCGGTCGGCCAGTCGCTCAAATGAACGCTATCCGAGTACGCGAGCCGTTCCCACACGAGCTCGGCGATAAAGGGGCAGAATGGCGCTAACAGCTGAGAACACCGTGTTAAGACATCAAACAACGTGGCGTAGAATGATAATTTCTCCGCTGAGCGGGTGTCCTCTGACCATACTCGCTCTCGACTGCGGCGGATGTACCAATTGTTGAGTGTGTCACAGAACGGCGCGAACAATCGCATCGCATCGTTAATACGATACCCATCGAGAGCCTCCGTTACGGAGCGATTGAGAATCTCCAGCTCTGAGAGAATAAATCGATCGAGCTCACTCAGCGACTGACCGCGTAGTGGGATATCACTGGCGCTAATTTTGTCCACCTCAGTGTATGAGGTGAAGAACGAGAGCGCGTTCCAAAGCGGCAGCATGATGGACTTTATCATCCCCTCAACACCATCGTCTCGGAAGGAGAGATCCTCGATTCCAACCGCTGGAGAGGCGAACAGGTACGACCGCAGGGCGTCTCCACCGTGCTGGTCCATCAAGATCAATGGATCCGTGTAATTCTTGAGGCTCTTTGACATCTTCTTACCATCGGCGGCGAGAAGCGTGCCGTGCACCATGCAGTGTTTGAACGCCGGCCGATCAAAGATCGCCGTGGACAACACATGAAGATAGTAGAACCAGCATCGGATCTGTCCCGTATATTCAACGATGAAGTCAGCCGGGAAATGTGACCTAAAATGCTCGGCATTCTCAAAGGGATAGTGAAATTGTCCGTACGGCATTGAGCCTGACTCGAACCAACAGTCAAGCACCTCTGGAACTCGGGTCATCGATTTGCCGCAGGAGCACGTCACCTTGACCGCGTCGAGAAACTCTTTGTGCAGGTCAGGAAGAGTTACGCCACCGTCTCTTTCAAGGTCAGCCACCGACGAGTATACCTTCTGCGCCCCGCAATCACCGCACTCCCAGACAGGAATCGGCGTCGCCCAATATCGATTTCTGGAGATATTCCAATCGCGCGCGTTCTCAAGCCAATTACCAAAGCGCCCTTCCTTCACGTTGCCTGGATACCACTCGATCTCCTTGTTCGCTTCCAGCAAGCGATCACGAATCGATTCAACCTTGAAGTACCACGCGTCGAGCGCACGATAAATCAGTGGATTTCGGCAGCGCCAACAGTGTGGATAGTTGTGCTCGATCGTCTCATCGCGCACTACCGCCCCACGCTCTTTCAACATCTTGATGATGGTTGGATTCGCGTCATGAACATTCTGTCCGACGAAATCGGTTACCTCGCTCGTGTAGCGTCCAGCGCCATCAACAGGATTCTTCACTTCGATGCCATATTTACGGCACCCCCAGTAATCATCCTCTCCGAACGCCGGTGCCATGTGCACGATACCCGTACCATCTTCAGTCGAAACGAAATCAGCCGAGATGATCGTGAAGGCCTTTGACTCATCCTTGAAGTACGGGAACAAAGGCTCGTATCGAAGAGTCCGCTCGGTCAGCTCTTGCCCAGTCATGCGCTCCAGAATCGTTGGCTCTTTTCCGAGCTCTCGCTCATAACGCTTCAACGCCTTCTCCGCCAACAATACCTTGCCCACGAGAGAATCGACGATCACGTACTCAATCTCAGCTCCCACCGCAAGCGCTAGGTTCGAGGGCAGCGTCCATGGAGTAGTCGTCCATGCGAGCACAGCTACGTCTGGCATCGATGCGAGCTTAAACTTGACCGTAATCGCCCGGTCTTGCTTCGGACGCGTGCTGTCGTCCACACGAATCTCGGAGAGTGAGAGTGGTGTCTCACACCGGTAACAATACGGCGCGACGCGGTAGTCTTTATAGATGAGCCCCTTGCGATGAGCCTCAGCGAACGCCCAGATCACCGATTCCATAAACGAGCGATCAAGCGTGCGATACGGCTTCTCCATATCGACCCATCGACCGATTCGATCGATATAGGTTCTCCAATTGCCATCATAGTCAGACA
Source organism: uncultured delta proteobacterium (assembly GCA_903904735.1). Taxonomy (GTDB): domain Bacteria; phylum Bdellovibrionota_C; class UBA2361; order UBA2361; family OMII01; genus OMII01. The sequence goes on along the minus strand of CAIVDM010000026.1, from coordinate 97,246 downwards.
CGATTCGACGACACTCCGCGTTGAACGCGGCGACGCCGACCGTCTTTTCTATCTCACTTTTGTCTTTCAGACCGAGATTCTTCTCAGCGATCGTCTCGATTGGGAGTCCGTGACAATCCCAGCCCCATGTTCGTGGCACATGGAACCCGCGCATCGTCTTGTAACGACCAACCAGATCCTTCAGGGCAGAGATAAAAATAGTGCCGTGGTGCGGGCTGCCCGTGGCGAACGGAGGACCATCATAGAATATAAACTCAGGCTTGTGCTTGGTGTCCTCAACCGAACGCTCGAACGTTCTCTCGCGTTTCCATCGCTCTACGACCCCCTTCTCAAGCGTGGGGAAATGCGGGCGCGCCTCTACTTTCCGAAACCGAGCATCGTTTGTCATAAACACCGTAAGATCCTGACTTCCCAGGGTCTATAGTGCCTAATTTGCGCCATCAGGTAAAGCACATCCCTGATGGCAGGATTCCGCTTTCGGCTCAGAATTCGACTCGTTAGCGCTATTTCTGCCCAGTAACAGCACAGCTATAGCCAGATACCCAGCCAACGGCGTCAACCACAGATATCGTCCCTGAAGTTCTCGGTCTAGCATGTAGGGAACCACGCCAGCGAGCAGTCCTGAGAAGAGAATCATTCCAAGTGCGCATGACCGCCTCCAGGTAGCCCCCTCTCGGCTCGCGACCGTGCCGACGAGCGCTAACCCTGGCGCCAACAGGACGTAGTCGTAGTTGCGAATCGATGGGAGGGCAAAAAGAGTCAAAAAAATTCCACCGGAAACAAAAAGCCGCTGGTCGACCCACTTGAAAAATAGCGGAGCTCCCAACGACACCAGACTCATGGCGCTGATTAACAACCTACCACCCCAAACATTCTCCCCGAGGACACTCCAGACACGAGATAGCGCCATAGGAAAACTGGAGCAGGTGTCGCACACTTGATACACGCGAAACGAACTAAGAGCTCGTACATAGTCCACATACGCGCGCAAACATGTGGGCTGGATTAGCAGAGCAATCGTGACCACACCAGCGAACACCACGATACCGTACCGAATGAGCGCGCTAGCGTTTACTCGCGACGTGAAAACGCCTTTCACAACAAACATGAGCGCCAACGGAAGCCCCAGATGTGGTCTACATATGGCGAGCATGAGACCCACAGAGGTCAAGAAAGGCAGCTGGTGCTCAAATGCCCACAAGGCTAAGGCAAAACCAAACCCCGCGAGGATCGTGAATTGTCCAATAATCAGGTGTCCTTGAATCGGAGCGCTCAGTAAAGCGGCAGCGAACACACTCATGAGCAACATCCTCGATGAACGAGAAACCACCAGCGTCATGGTGCCATACAAGAGTGCGATATTGATGAGAGCCCATGTGAGCGCGGCCCTCTCGGGGGACAAAAGTCCCAGTGGTAGGAACATGATGGGATACCAAGGCGGCCCAGGAAAGGCGAATTGACCTTCGAGCTCGTCTCTCGAGGCGCTATCCGTCAACAGACCAGGGTCCACGTAGTACATCGATTGCCCCTCGAATATCCGGCTGATACTTCGATAAAAAGGGCCAAAGTCCATATTTGCTGGGACTGAAATCGGCTCCCACCACACAATAAAGGCTAGCGCGATGAGAGCGACCGCGATCCTTACCCCGGAACGACCTGCGCCAAAAGAGGACGCCAATGATCTTTGATTTTGTGTGCTCATACGGTGTGTAGATACTATCGCAACACCAGAGCGCCTCACCATCCTCTATAGAAGAGCCCTCATACCCGCGTTTACTGAGGAGGTCGAGGCATAGAGATGCCTAATACCTCTCGAATGGCGCGCTGCCGCTCCTCGATGGCGGAGCGTAACGTCTGTGGCACCGTTGTCATGTGTTTCAATTTATCCTGCTGGCTCGTCTCAGGAATCAGCCCTTCAATCATCTCCACCGGGATCGGTTCGATGGCTAACAAGGCACACGATATCTGCACAGAATTGATCAGCCCAGACACGCTATTCTGCTTCATCCTCAAGGCATCATGACTTTTCACAGGCTCAGAGCTACGCACAACCGTTGGTATCCGACTCCCAGCGGTGATCTCCACGAGGGGTGACTTTATGGCGAAGCCGAGCTTGCGCGCTTCCTTCTGATTGAGCACACGAGAGCCAGATGACCGCAATACAACCAGGGGCGGCGACTGGGGAAGATCCCGGACGATCTCGAGCGCTCGTTGTTGCGCGTACGTCATAATTAAATTCACCGCGTGCTCTGGCCGGAGCTCTCGATCCTTAAAGAAGGAAACACGCAGAGCCGCTGCGCGAAGGAGTGTGAGCTTCTCAACTACTTCCGCCGGATCACTGCCTGACTTCACTCGGTGCTGTTCTCCATTCCTTCGCTGGTCTGGGCGAGGCAGCGGAATTGACGCGACTTCTGAATCGATCAGGCGGCAGGAATTAGTCGCCACTACAAGCGATAGACTTGGTCTCAACTTCGAGGGATTCCGAAGTTGGTCCGCGAATCCGAGACAAAGGCTCGGCTCACCCTCCCGTAAGGACGCTTTATCTTCCAGTGGGAGCGGATGAACCACCTTTAAGTCCATATGCCATGAATCAGGTTGTCCGGTTCGATCACGCGTGGAGATATGAATCGCGTCCTCAAACCGAACGGTATGAGATGAGTCGATAGAGAAAAACTCATATGAGCTCCAATCTACCGGCTCGTTCATCGGAGATACGTTCGCGGAATTATGGTGCTGACGCTGGGGTAAATTACGCGATTGGTCCATGGAGGCTCTTGCGGTACGCAGTCATCGCGTGAGCCGACCACAATCACTACCCCTGAGCAATAACTTCGATCACAGAGGAGTCAGATACCGACACATACCTACCTAGACAAACCGCTGAGCCCCTTCCGCAGGCACGGCTCCTCTCGCTTTGTTCGTTACCGCTTCAGCAATTCACGCGCGATTACCACACGCTGAATTTGACTCGTGCCCTCGTAGATCTGGAGAAGCTTCGCGTCTCGCATCAGTTTCTCAACGGGATACTCTTTCGTGTAGCCGTATCCCCCGAATATCTGAACGGCGTCAGTGGCAACACTCATCGCGGTATCCGCGGCGAAACGCTTGGCCATACTCGACTCAACGGACGCCGGTTTCCCTTGATCAAGCAGCCACGCCGAGCGCCAGGTAAGCAAACGAGAAGCGTCCACTCCGGTCGCCATATCGGCTATCATGAATTGTATTCCTTGAAAGGAGCTAATCGCGGCTCCGAATTGCTTGCGCTCCTTTGAGTACGCGAGCGCGTGCTCAACCGCTGCCCGACCTATTCCGACCGCGATGGCCGCTGTCATCGGCCTACTAGCGTCGAGAGTCTGCATGGCGATCTTAAACCCCTCTCCCGGAGCGCCGATCATATGATCTTTGGGGACGCGCACATTGTCTAAGGTGACTCGACACGTGTCAGAACACCGCTGTCCCATCTTGTTCTCGTGGTGTCCGACCGAGATTCCAGGAGTGGAACGCGGCACCACAAGACAACAGATACCTTTATGTTTCTTGGTTCTATCTATGGACGCAAAAACCGTGAACTGCGTCGCGTACCCAGCGTTGGTGATCCACTGCTTTGAACCATTGATAACCCAGCAATCACCGCCATCCTCAACGGTCGTTTGCAAACCTGCGGCGTCAGAGCCTGCTCCCGGTTCTGACAGACAGAATGAGGCGAGTCGCCCTGAGGTAGCGATAGGCTCAATAAAACGGGCCTTTTGCTCCTCTGTGGCTCCGATTCGAAGCGGCGTGAGAGCGAGGTCGTTCGCCACCATCGATGTAGCGAACCCAGAGCATCCCCAGGCGACCTCCTCTATCACCAAGCACGCGTCAAAAATCGAAAGTCCCGAACCTCCGAGCTCGACCGGTAAGGTCACGTTGATTAAACCGAGACCGTGTCCCTCCTTGATTATCGCCGCGGGGAACTCCCCTTTCTCCTCCAGCTGCGCGGCGACTGGGCGAATCTTATCGGCGGCGAAGCGGTACGCTATCTCTCGAAGAGACTCTTGTTCTGGGGAAAGACCTGCGAGCGGAATCATGCTTAAACCTCATAAAAAAAGGACCCCGAAGGGTCCCTACGGAAACTACTTGGTAGCCCTTGTGGCTATCTGGGTTCCCATACCCGTCGGAGGTGTCTGGGCAGTTGGAATCTGCCCTGTCGTCGTTTGTGACGGAATAACCTCCTTCTCAAGAGATGTCGTCAGGCCAGCCTTCGATGCGCCCAACGCCGTGGAAAGCTGCGTTGCAGCCTCCTCTAACTTTGGCAACAAAGCATCAATCTTCGCCCTATACTGAGGCACGAGCACCTCTATAGCGCCGACAACCTCGTTATTATTCCCACGCACCACTCGAGCTATCGAGATTACGTCAGCCTCGATAGCACCACGGTCAATAATTTGACCGGATGAGCGTAACTCTTGAAGCTGTGTCTTAATCGCGGCGTCCTGAACTGTGTTCGATGAGAGCACCTCAGTTAAGGTGGTGTCGGGAAGCTGCGCCGTAAGGAGTCTGCCAGCCGCGTTCATCTTGGCGGCGAACGATACAGCGATTCGAGGAGCGACCTTTACGGGACGCTTTGACTCAATGCTGATTGGGAACTGCACATTGCCACCCTGCAAGGTGACGAGGCTCACAGTCTCTCCGATGGTCTCTGAGAGAGTCTTGATTATCGGAGTACCACGACCAACTAAGGTGCTCTGCGAGAGGTATGACTGCCCCATTTGCAGAGCCTTGACCCCTAAGCGGTAGTCCTCGGTCTCCTTGTTCTGATCAACATAGCCGCGAAGCTCAAGAGTAGCGAGCAAGCGGAACACGTTGTTCTTATGCAACTTGAGGCGCTTTGACAACTCTGTTACTCCAACCTCACCATTCGCCTTACACAGCTCCTCGATTACATCGAGAGCATGAGAAACTGATTGGATCATGTAATTGGATTTCTCGCGCTTCATACCGTAACGTCCCTTGCTTCGTGTTTACTTTGACATTTTCGCCGAGAACAAAACCCCTTCCCCGGCCACCAAAAACTTGGCTTCAATTGTGCTCTCAATGCCTGATACGACAACTGACTGATCCGAAAACCGACGCGCGGCGCGTTCAGGTTTAAGGACAGCGAGGCATTCCCACGCACAATACTGTTCTATAACTCTATTTTGGGCTTATAACAGGGGGGATACCTAAACGCAACGGACTATTTTCAGGGGTTTAAACTTTAGACCCCCTAAACAAGATCCTTCGCGCCATACACACCAGGAGTCTTACCGATGAGCTTGAGCGCGAATCTAACGGCTCCCACGCCGAAAACCTCCCTGGTCGCCACTCGATGAGTTATCTCAATTCGCTCGCCCTGGCCTAAAAAATACACCGTGTGGTCGCCCACAACATCACCGCCGCGAAGCGATACCACACCGATCTCTTCTGACTGCCGTTGCCCCTCGCGTCCAAAAACAACTCGAGAGTCTCCGCGAACGTCTTCCAGCACAGAGCGGGCGGTGCCTGACGGGGCATCTTTTTTCATGCGGTGATGGATCTCCATCACTTCGATGTCGAAATCCTCGCCCAACATTAGCTTAGCCTTACTGGCTAACTTCGACAGTGCCGCGGCGCCAACTGAGGTGTTTGACGTGATTCCCAAGGGAATGCGAGCTCCATAGGAGCGGATTGTCTCTAGCTGCGCCGAGCTATGTCCCGTCGTGGCCACTAAGAGCGGGATGTTCATCTTCGCGCACCCTTCCGCCACAAGCACCGAAACTTCCGGCGTGGAGAAATCAATAACCGCGTCGCACCCAGCTAGATCCCCCAAAGAGCTCGAATAGGAGACTGAGGTCTCAGGCACTACGTGCGACAAAACAGGAGAGCCGCTGGAAACTATCGCCGCGATCAATGAACAATCGCTTCGCTGTAGGACGGCTCTAACGGCACACGAACCGGTTCGTCCAGAGGCTCCTACCACACCGATTCTGGTCATACGTTGAACTCGCTCCTCACTTTTTTCAGAGTCTCGGCGCTCAGCGGCACGAGCGGTAATCGGACGGTCGGCTCGGCGATAACACCACGTAACGCGAGAACTGTCTTCGCTGGCACCGGATTCGACTCCATAAACAACGAGCGAATCTTCGCCAACATCTCCAACTGAATTTTCGTAGCTTGTCGTGTATCCCCTCGTTCCCAACTTTGGTAAAGGCTCACGAACTCCGCCGGCATCACGTTCGCCGACGCCGAGATCACGCCAACACCGCCATAGGCGAGAACAGCGAGCGTCAACGAATCATCACCAGAGACCACCTGACATTCAGGACGGATCGCTGTCATCGTGTCCGCGAGCGCGTCTACTGAGCTCGAGGATTCCTTGACGCCGACGATCAGGTTCTCTTGACTAAGAGCCCCTAGGGTCGCGGGCGAGATCGCCACTCCACTCCGTCCCGGTATGTTGTAACCGATCAACGGAAGTTTCGTCGCCGCCTTAACGGCGCGGAAGTGCGCGATGATTCCCTGCTGAGATGGTTTATTGTACGGAGGTGTCGCGACCAAGATTCCATCGCACCCAAGCTCTGAAATGACGCGAGCCATTTCCACGGCGCGAGCGGTCGCGCTGACCGATACGCCCGCGACGCAAGGAACCTTTCCCCTTGTGCGCTCTTGAGCGAAACGGACCACTTCCACGTATTCGGAGTCACTTAACGTGACGGCCTCCCCTGTGGAACCACACGCGACCACTCCGCTCACTCCGGCCTCAAGCTGCTGATCTATCAACGTCCCTAAGGATTTAAAATCAACCGAAGCGCCATCTTTGGAAAAAGGTGTTACCAAGGCGGTGTACACCCCACTGATATCGAGCTTTTCTGATTTCATACGGCGTCCTCTCGAATCTCGGTCAATGATCCAGGACGCTAGACCGCATCGAATTAAAAATCAAAGAAAATAAGGGGCTAGCAATCCGATATGAACCGTTCGCGGCGTTCTTCCCTACTGGGGCGCCGCCGCGAGTTGAGCCGCCGTCGCTATGTCCTCCATCTCAGCAGATGGTCTAACCAGTACCGCGCTCTGCGCACCCTGGAATACGACTCGCACCACCTCGCCCACCTGCCCATCTACACCACCCTGATTCTTAGGCACTATCTGGTAGATGTAGGTGGTTCCGAGCTTCGGATTTTTATCGAGATACGAGAACGATAAGAGTTCAGCTGGGGCTTTCACGGTTCGACCGATTTTACCCTGCGCCCGAGCCTCTTTACGTAAGTCTTCTCGCTTCTCTACATGAGTATCCTTGAGGAAAGCCAATTCCTCAAAACGAACGGCGGGATCAGTCTCATCCCCACGACGAGCTATCTCTTTGCGCTCAACGGAGAAACCATCCGCTGACTTCAACTCTTTTCCCCGACGATCCTGATCCGCCGCTGTCCACGCGAACAAGACACCCTGGTCCGAGGGAGTCACGGTCAACCCTTGCACCGCTTTGGGCGCTAGCGACTCTGGCGGAATCGGTGGCATATAACGACCACACCCGACCAAGAAAACTAGACTACTGACGAAGGTAATCACTCTCATGGCATCTCCCTACACTCGGGCGCGCGAAAACTCACGCGCCTTTTGTGTCGTTACTTATCCATAAAGCCGCGCAGTCTCTTGCTACGGCTTGGGTGTCGGAGCTTCCGGAGGGCTTTCGCCTCAATCTGTCGGATACGCTCACGCGTCACGTCGAAGTTTTGGCCGACCTCTTCCAAGGTGTGATCGCTCTTCTCGCCGATTCCGAAGCGCATACGCAAGACTTTCTCCTCTCGCGGCGTAAGCGTCGCGAGAACTTTACGAGTCTGCTCCTGAAGATTCATGTTCACGACAGCGTTAGCCGGCGAAACCACTCGCTTGTCCTCTATGAAATCCCCGAGATGCGAATCCTCTTCCTCTCCAATCGGGGTTTCAAGAGATATTGGCTCCTTGGCGATCTTAAGAACCTTGCGGACCTTGTCGATCGGGATCTCCATCTTCGCCGCGATCTCCTCTGGAGTCGGCTCTCGTCCGAGCTCCTGAACAAGTTGACGTGACGTGCGCACCAACTTGTTGATCGTCTCGATCATGTGCACGGGAATACGAATGATACGCGCCTGATCCGCTATCGCTCGGGTTATAGCCTGTCGAATCCACCAGGTGGCGTATGTCGAGAACTTGTATCCACGTTGATACTCGAACTTGTCCACCGCTTTCATGAGACCGATGTTTCCTTCTTGGATAAGATCCAAGAATTGCAGCCCGCGATTAGTGTATTTCTTAGCGATCGACACCACGAGTCGTAAGTTCGCCTCGATCAATTGATCTTTGGCGATACGCGCCCGCACCTCCCCGTCTTTAAGGATCCGCACTGAGTCACCAAAATTATTGGCGCTCATCATCACTCGATCCTCTAGGTTCTTGATTGAACCGTAGATTCGGCGAATGGGCTCCTCCCAATGCTTCAACTCGGTACTCTTTAGCTTGAGGCGCTTTCCTGCGCGCTTCACCGCGACCTGATCGGTCGAGAGCAGATCGGGAATTGAATCCACGAGAGCCTCGGCGTTAGTGCCAAGCTTGCGCGCCGCCATATCGAGCTGTCGATACAAGTCCCTGCGTTCCTCGTCGCCACCCTTTACAAGCTGAATCATCGCCAAGAACTGCTTCTGGTTAAGGTTTAGCTCCTCTATCTTCGCGGCGTTCTTGATCAACTGCTTGTCAAACTTCTTGATGCGATCAGACTCCATGCGCTTTTCGAGCGGGAGCTCCATGAGCTGCTCGTAAAGAGTGCGAGTATCCTTGACAGCCTTTCGATAAGGAGCTGCCTTCGCGATAAACTTCTTTTTCTGCTCTTCCTCTTCCTGATTCTGCGGAGCGGGCTTCTGGACGATCTCTTGACCATCCTCGTCGAACTTTGGCTCCTCTTCCTCCTCTTCCTCCTCCTCTTTGCCTTCCGCCTCAGCGTCTTCCTCAGCAAAGAGATCTCGCAACCTAATTTGGTCGTTTTTGACCATGTCGAATAGGCTAACGACATAATCCAGCGCGATAGGCTGCTTGAGGAGCTGCTCACGAATCGCGAGGAGACCGGACTCAATTCGCTTGGCGATCTCGACCTCTCCTTCGCGAGTAAGGAGGCTTACGTTACCCATTTCTCGTAGGTATTGGCGTACCGGATCAGTGCTGCGTCCAAGCGAGCCTGGCTCCAACACCTCTGGGGCCGCGTCAAGTCCAACGCTGCCATCTCCAGCCTCTTCTTGTGGCTCCGCTGGCTGCTCGATGATGTCGATATCGTGTTCGCCGAAACGAGCGATTACTTCGTCTACCTGCTCCTCTGACATCACCTCACCGGCGAGGGCCTCATTGACCTCCTCCATCGTGATGTAGCCTTTCTCTTTTCCGACCTCTATCAATCGCGTAATACGCGTCTCAATATCGCCGCGTTCCGTGAGATCAATCGCGCTATCAATATCAGCGAGCTCGGCCTCAACGCTGACCTCAAAGCCAGTCAGCTCTTGCAGTCCGTCATCCATATCGCCGACAAGAATATCTCTCTCGACTCCAACAGATTCTTTCTCGCCCTCAACATTCTTCTTGGGCTCTTTGGTAAGAGGCTTAACCAACGGCTTGGCGACCTGTTTAGCGACTTCTTTAGACGCTTGAGGCTCAAGCTTTTTCGCCGCGGAACCACTCTGCGCCGCGCCACCCACCGCTTTGGCCGGTCGAATCTCTTTAATATCTTTGACGACTTTCTTGGGCGCCGTGGCTTTAATTGATGTCACCTGCGCCGGAGAAGCCTTCTTAAGCCTCTCTTTTGTGGCCGCTTTCAGTTTGGAATTTTTCTTCAGAGCGACACCGACACTTCGCACCTTTCCGTGTTTCTTTAAGACCTTCTTTGATGAGCTCTTTGAACCTGCTTTAACCTTGCGAAGAACCTTACCCCGATTAGCTCCGCCTTTCTTTCTCACCACTGCACACTCCAGAAAACTCACCTAATCCGACGCAACCTTCGGGTTAAGCTTTGTTGTTACCACACACTTCAAAACTGTATGGACGCATCTGCGCTCCTTTGGCACACACGTCCGTTTACCTCTTTCCCACATTGAGAGGTTAGTCCCTGGGGCGGTCGCGCCCCAATAGATCTCGCAATCTTAACTATTTGGGGGTGTAAGGTCCACCCCCCGACCGTACGCATCTAATTGACTCTTGAGGGAGCGTATACGCTCAGAGATCTCTAGCTGGCGATGTGGGTCATCCCCGCCTGTCAAAAGCTCCTGCTTACACTCTTCCATGAGAACCCGGAGCTTCTCGCGACGCAGCCCAAGGAGGCTAACTCGGTATAGCTCCTGCATACTTACGTCAGCTTTAGCCATCTTATAGGCCTCCTTCCAGAGAGCGACCCATCCCTGACCTAGCGACTGTAGATATTCCTTAACAGCCTGCCGCTGATGAGCCTCATCCTCCGAATGCTGGTCGAGCATATCCTTGAAAGCCATTATAAACCGTAACGTCTCGGGTTGAATGAGTCCGCAAACCTCCGCGTTCGCCATCAGCCCAGGAAGCACCTCCCCTTTGAGAACCATCACAGAGCGAAGAATATCAAGGTCTATACGAGGCAACTGCGCTGGTTGACGATCGTTACGAGCGGAACCTACCTCTTGATCTGAAGTCTGACTATTCGAGACTCTGAATGGAAGCGCCGAAGGCCGCTCCTCCGTTATCTTCGCGGGTCCCTTCAATCGCAGCTGGTCAACCAGCCTTCCAATTTGAGGAACCTCGACACCTAGACGTCGCGCCGCCCGAGTCAAAAATGAGGACCTCACAACTTCACGGTCGACTCCGGCCACAGCTTTGGCGACCTCGTCACACAGTTTTCCCAAGAGATTAGGACCAGGCTTCTCAGCCGACGAGCACCCCGCTTTAGCGAGAAGTCCGTCGATGTGCACGTCGAGCAATTCAGCTTTCGGAAGCTCCTGCAGCGCGCGCCCCGTGGCGTCTCCATGCTGTCTAGCGAAATCGTCTGGATCGACTTCATCCGGCAAAAAGCACGCAGTCACATCAACCTCCGCGTTTCGAGCCACCATAAAGCTCTTCGCGGCCGCGTTTCTTCCAGCGGAATCACCGTCAAACAAGAGATGGACACGATTACAGACGCTTGCGAAGCGCTTTACGTGCTGTTCTGTCATTGCGGTACCACAACAGGCGACCACGTTTCGAACCCCCTTCATCCAGAGTCCGATTACGTCCATGTAGCCCTCCACCACAAAGACTTCGCCGGCCTCTCGAATCGCCGTCATGGCTTGCGGCAAACCGTAAATCGTCTTGCTTTTGTGATAGATCGGCGTCTCGGGAGAATTGAGGTATTTGGGCGCTTGCTGTTCATAGGACGGCTCAAGAACTCCGGGAATTATTCTACCACCGAAACCCGCGATTCTCCGTGAATCAATGTAGATGGGGAACACAAGCCGAGAGCGAAACATCTCATAGAGCTCCCCCGACGCGGTTCGTCGAACCAGCCCCGTCTTCATAATCGTGTCGTCATCAAAGCCGGCGGCTTTAAGGGCATCGAGCAACAATCCACGTTGGTTGGGGCTGTACCCAATTCCAAAGGTATTAATCGCCTCCGCCGTGAGCCCGCGCTTTTTTAGGTACTCTCCAACTTTGGCGAACTCCCCTTGGCCCTTCTTGACCTGCATCAACGAATGCCGAAAGAAGTTATGTGCCGCCTGGCAAACAGAAAAGAGTTTCTCCCGGTCTACGGTTGGTCCGGCTGGCCGCTTGGAGTCGTACTTCAGCTCGATGCCGAAGCGCCCAGCGAGAAACTCAACCGCATCGGGGAAATTCATCGCCCGAGTACCCATCACAAACGAAATAACATTCCCAGACGCGCCACAGCCGTAACATGTGTAGCTATTTGAACTCTCCCTCACGAAGAACGAAGGTGAGCGCTCAGAATGAAAAGGGCAGAGCCCAGAGTAGTACATCCCCGCCCGTCGTAACTTCACGGTCTCAGAGACAAGCTCCACAATATTTGATTCGGTCTTGATCCGCTCGATGCTCTCTTGGGAAATCACGTCGGCAGCTTATCACAAGACGCCAAAAGACAACACAAAACTGGAGGTCGAGGTCGCTACGCCTCGTACGATGATTACTCTTCCCTTTCGGAGAAGACGGTAATCTCTTCCTCGTATACCACGAAGATCTCCACCACCTCGTACTCCCTGGCGCCGGCCGGGAGCGGGACTTTTACGACATCCCCGATCTCTTTTCCGATCAAGGCCTTACCAAGTGGCGCCTCATACGAGATCCACCCCTTCTCAACATCCGACTCTTCCGCGCCAAAGATGCTAATAGTGCGCTGGTCTCCAGTGTCGACATCCTCAATTTTCACGCTTGAGCCAAACACGACCCGAGATGGCTCGCCAAGCTTACGCGGATCGATAACCTCCGCCATCGCCAGACGCGCCTCGATATCTCGAATCTTCGCCTCTGTCATGCCAGACTTCTCCTTGGCGGCGTCATAGTCGCCGTTCTCAGAGAGATCGCCGTGTCCTCGCGCTATCTCGATAGCGCGAGCCAACTCTGGTCGCATGGACTTAAGCTTCATTAATTCCGTTCGAAGCGCGGCGTAGCCACGCGGAGTCATCGGACGCTTCATGATATTTTCATCCTGCTCGTTAGGCTCGGCTCTGGTACTCGCCGGACTCAGTGTTGATGATAACCTTATCGCCAATGTTCACGAACTGAGGAACGTTCAGCTGCAGACCGGTGTCTGTCTTCGCTGGCTTGGGGGAGTTCGTTTGGGTGGCCCCTTTCAGACCTGGCTCAGTCTCAGCGATAACTAAGGTCACGGTCTGAGGCAATTGAATGCCGATCGGATTCTCCTCATACATCGACAACTGAACTTGCATACCTTCTTGCAGATAATACTTGCCGGTGCCGAGCATCTCATCAGAGATTGTCACCTCTTCATACGTCTCGCTATTCATGAAATGGGACCCATTCTGGTCAGAGTAGAGGAACGTACCTGGCTGATTAAATACGTCCGCTGTCTCGATATCCTCAGTTGAGCTAAAGCGGTGCTCCATCTGATTGCCGTTCATGAGGTTACGCAACTTCACCTGAACCATGGCGCGCAGGTTTCCTGGCGTATGGTGGTGGAAATCCATAACACTGAAGAGTGAGTTCTTGAACTTGATGACGGTTCCGCGTCGTATATCCTTGGCTTTCATTTCGTACCTACAAATTACGCAATCAGACCTATAGTCTCTCGGATGCGGGATAGTACCTTATCCCTGCCCAGCACTGCAAACGACTCAAATAACGGTGGCGTTACAGTCTTACCGGTCACCGCTATTCGAAGGGCTACGAAGGCAGGTCCTGGTTTTAGCCCTAGTTCAGTCGCAACCCCTCGTAGCGCTTGATCTATCGCCGCCACGGAGAACTCCGGCAACGCCTCCAAAACCTGCGCCCCGCGGTTCAAAATCTCCTTTGCCTTGGTCGCGTCCACGCCCTTCTGGAACATCGCCTCCATCTGCCGTTGCAGGGGCCGATCACAGAGAAACTCAACCATCGGCGGAACCTCAGTGAGCACCTTTACGCGCTCTTGAACATGGGGCGCTATAGCCGCGAAGGCATCACGAGAGAGGTCTACCTCAGCCGCTTTCAAAAACGGCATCGTGCGCGAAATAAACTCCTCGATTGGCAAGTTGCGGATATATACACCATTCATCCACTCCAGCTTCACTGGGTCAAAGACACCACTCGCCTCATTTATCCCTTCCAGGGAAAACTTCGAAACCAGTTCATCTCTCGTAAATATCTCCTGATCGCTGCCCTCTCCTGGAGCCCATCCGATCAAGCTCACATAGTTAAGGACCGCTTCCGCCAAGAATCCCTTTTCTCGGAGCTCACTCGATTTAGCGGCGCCGGTGCGCTTTGAAAGCTTCTTGCCATCCGGGCCATTCACCACGGGCAGATGCGCGAACACCGGGGGCTCCCAACCCAACGCTTCATAAAGCAAAAGATGAATCGGTGTTGAGGAAAGCCACTCGATTCCTCGAAGGACATGGCTGATCTTCATATCGTGATCATCAACGACCACCGCGAGGTGATACATTGGGAACCCACCACTCTTTAGAATCACCGTGTCACGCAAAGGTATCGTGTCCCACGCCACACGACCACGAATGGCGTCATTAAAGCTTATCGCTCGTCGTTGAGGCATCTTGAACCGCACGACATGCTTCGTGTCAGCGCTAACATTACGCGTACGACAATATCCTGAGTATCCCGGCTGCTCCTTGCGGGCCATCTGCTCATTTCGCTCTCGCTCGAGCATCTCGGGAGTACAATCACAACGATACGCGAAGCCCTTCTCAATCAACTGCTCCGCGACCTCTTTGTAACGCGGGAGGCGCAGGCTCTGAATGTAAGGACCACACTCTCCGCTCAAATCAGGAGCCGAGTCCCAATCCTCCCCAAGAGATTTAAGCTCGGCTCTGCTTGGCCCCTCATCAATCTGGATTCCAAACCAGGCGAGCTCCTCTATGATGTAACGAACCGCGCCAGGAACCGATCGCTCCTGATCAGTATCCTCGACGCGGAGCAAGAACTTGCCGCCTTGGTGCTTGGCCAACAGCCACGCGAAAAACGCGGTGCGAAAACCACCTAAATGCTGAAAGCCTGTGGGCGATGGGGCGAAGCGAGTTCGAACCTCTGTCATGATCTGTAATCCTCTCTATGAACCCGCAAAATATAGACTATTACCCCAGGTGTGGCAAAACTATTAGATCCGCGAGATGAGTGGCTAATTCCGCACCAATCCACGCCGGTCCCGCACTGTTGCGAAGTCTTAGGCTCGGGCTTTTTACTCGCATAACACGTCTTTACGATTTCTAGGTTTCGTGGCTTGCTTCAGGCTAGGCTACGGATGAACCGCCCTCCCTGAAACAAGGGTCTGATAGGCACCCGCACATGAGCGATTATTCACGAGATAGACAACTCGACCTGCTACGAGGTATCGCAGTCATGGGGATGTTTTTCTATAGCGTCGTCGGAACCCTGTCGCGGAGCTTACCAGCGATACTCGAGCATAATGTCGCTGGCAGGCTCCGACTCGGGGACTTCGTGCTCAGTCTCTTTCTCTTCTCAAGTGGTATGTCACTCGCGATTTTGCGAAGTCGATACGATATGCTGTGGCGACTTCCGCTCTGGAAGAGCATAGCGAAACGACTTGGTCTTATGCTCTTCGCCTCCGCGATTATTACCCCGTTCTCAACCGGCACCTTCGGTGGCATGGATGAGGTTATGCTAAATGCCGCCCTGACGATTCCTACTCTGCTGTTAGCGAGCGTTGGCGTCACGACGAATATCGTGGTGATCATGAGCATCGCCCTGCTCTATTACACGCTCCCCTATCTCGGTGTTACGATAGTCCCCTCCCTCGAGTACTTAGGAGGGTATAAAGGCGCCATCTTCTTTCTCCCCGTAGTCGTGGCAGGAACCTTAGTCTGTCACTCCTGGAGAGAGCGTGCACTGCGACACACCTATAGTTGGGCGCTGGTGACCGTAGGCACGTTGGCGCTCTTGGACGCTCCCGACAAACTACTCTTAACTCCATCCTTTATGGCGCTAAGCTGTCTGTTAGGCACATTGACTCTTTATTCGTTAGGGCGATTTTCAATCGGCAACTCCTGGATGGAATACTGCGGACGCCACTCACTTAGAATGTGGTGCCTGATGTTCGTTCTCCTCGCTCCACTTCGACTCTACGCGGAAACTAAGCTTCACGCGCGTCAACTCACCTTCGAGCCATGGGCGGCCGTCGCGATAGCGCTCCTCTGGATGGGGATTAGCTACGCGTTCTCACGGGGGTGGGACCATCTGGGGAATCTCGGAAGAAGATAATCTGGCGTCTTCACGGATACATTACCCCAACATCGCCAACAGCTCATCTTCCGTGAGCACGGGCACACCGTGTTTTTTCGCCGCGTCGAGCTTTGATCCCGGGCTCTCTCCAGCAACGACGTAATTTGTCTTCTTACTAACTGATGATGATACCTTTCCCCCGAACTCCTCGATCTTACTTTCGGCGTCCTTTCGGCTCATTGAACTGAATGTGCCAGTCAGCACGAACGTCTGTCCCGCCAGCTTCGCCACTTTCGATCTGTCCGGAACGATCTCCGCGGGGCGCACGCCATGCCGCAATAAGCCCATGACGGTGCTTCGCTCGTGCTCGTTCGCCAGAAACGCGGAAACCGAACGCGCCGTCTCCGGTCCTACCTCCTCAATTCCGAGAAGCTCTTCCTCAGTCAGCCCAAGAAAACTCTCAACTGACTTACAGTGCCGCGCTAACAACCACGCGGTCTTTGTTCCCACATGTCGGATTCCTAATGCGAATATAAATCGGTCGAGCGGTCGGTGCTTGCTTTCCGCGATTCGCGACACCAGGTTCTGACTTGAAAGCTCTCCCATTCTTGGAAGCGCTCGAAGTCGCTCCACTGTTATCTCGTAGAGAGATGGGAGGTCCTTCACAACATCATGCTCCAATAGGAGCGCCACCATCTTATCCCCCATACCCTCTATATCCATGCCGTCACGGCACGCGTAGTGCAACAAACGATTGTGGAGCTTTGCGGGGCAATGAGGGTTCGGGCATCGAATCACCGCCTCTCCCGGCACTCGCTCCACAGGGGTTTCACACTCCGGGCAGCACGAGGGAAATACAAATTTCCGCTCCTTTCCCGTCCTCGATGACGTGATTGGAGCCACGACGGCTGGAATGACATCGCCCTGACGTCGAACTACGACGCTATCTCCGATTAAGACCCCCTTTCGCTCGATTTCATCCTGATTATGAAGCGTTGCTCGGGAGACTACGACCCCACCGACTCGCACGGGTTTAAGACACGCGACCGGCGTGAGAGCTCCGGTGCGACCCACTTGAATGATAATATCCTCAAGGAGTGTCACCGCCTCGACGGGTTTAAACTTAGCGGCTATCGCCCAACGCGGGGAACGCTGACGAAAGCCAAGCCGCTCCTGGAGCCTCACGTCGTTGACCTTAACGACGAGACCATCCACCTCAAACGGCAAGGACTCCCGCTCCTCCTCAGCTCTCTTATAAGCCGCCACCAGTTGCTCGATCCCCTTGACGGTACGAAATCCTGGCGAGATAGAGAAACCGCACGCCTCAACCTCTCGCATCGCCTCTCGGAGCGGCTTTGAGGGAAGTGACGAAATGATTCGATCGTCGCTTTTGACGACCCCTATGCCGTAGGCGAAAAACCAAAGCGGGCGTCGCGCCGTTTCGCGAGGGTCTAACTGACGCAAACTACCAGAGGCGGCGTTGCGCGGATTCGCGAAGCTTTCCTCACCTCGCGCGAGTCGCTCTTCGTTGAGCGCCTCGAATTCCTTCTTACGAAACAACACCTCACCTCGAATCTCCATGATCCCTGAGGGCTCAGGATCCCTCCGCAGCTTGAGTGGAATCGCTTTAATCGTTCGAACGTTTGAGGTCACGTCTTCTCCAGTAGTTCCATCACCTCTGGTCGCGGCTTGGGAGAGTTCGCCGTTTTCATAGGCTAAAGAGACCGCGACTCCATCGAACTTAAACTCCACGGTGTACTCCACCACGTCTACCGCGAGACCTTCCTTGGCGAGGAACCGTCGAACCTGCTCATCGAACTCGACTAGCTCGCTTTCATTCATCGCATTATCGAGCGAGAGCATCGGGATCCGATGCTGCACCGTCTTGAAGCCAGTCAGGGGGGCTCCGCCAACCCTTTGTGTTGGAGAGTCGGAACGAATCAAGTCGGGATGTTCCGTCTCTAAAGCCTGCAACTCACGAAAAAGCTCGTCATACTCCGCATCACTGACGCTCGGTTGCGAAAGCACATAATAACGATAGGAGTGCTCGTTTAGCTGAGAAACAAGTTCATTAATTCGTGCCTCGGCGACAGCAGCTGTTTGGACTTTACTCATGCCCGATCTTCTACCTTGGAAGGCGCTTTGTGCACAGCCCCCCGACTCGTAGATCTATGGCCGATCGCATAGTCGCGTCACACTGCCTATCCTGAAGCTACAGAGGTGGCTATCGCGACACACACCCTAGACCACCAGGCAGTCTCATATCTCGGCACCCACGCTGACGCTCCTCTCGGGAGCACTTCTGCTCACTTGGACTGAAGCCCGACGGACAACGCTCTTCGCGAGGAGGTCTATAGACGGGGGGCGGCTGCTGTTGCTGACGACGCCGTTCCTCTTCGAGTCGACGACGTTCCTCCTCGTAGCGCTCTCGCTCTCTTTCCAGTCTCTCACGCTCGCGGCGATCGTAGGGACCAGATGGCGGATAACCGCCGTACCCATAACCACCGCCATAGTAGGGAGAACCTCCATAGTATGGGGAACCACCATAGTAACCGGGCTGCGCGCCATAGCCGGGTGACGGCTGGTTATATCCGCCCGGACCATTAAGCTCGGTGCATCCAGTCGCTAACCCCGCGACAAGGCATACACACGCCGCTGTAATGGAATTGAGGAAGGTACGGTTCTTCATGATTTCTTCTCTTAATACCGGTTACGTCTCAACGCAAGACTATACCCGTTTGGACATCTGTCACGACGGTTTATTCATCAGCTTTTCAGGCGTCTAGGGATGGATAACGCACCGCCTTACGTAAGCCCCTGAAGCCAATCGGCCGCCCATCCTCCTACGTTCCCGGCGCGACGCCGCATCTAAGTCCTCATTTGTATTGAGTGCCCAACCCGTGGAGCTACGATACCACTCTCAATACTCCGCGACACCGCGCCAGGTCACATCATGGCTAGCGTGCCGAGGCTGCCTCAGCGAGGAGGGGGCGATCTCAACGATCAAGCCACAGTCTCTCATTGCTCATTTCCGCAGGCGATCCCAACGACCAGAGTTCCGCCACCTGTCCACGGCGCATTGTAAGCAACTCGAGTGTGAGGAGCTTGGAGAAGCGACTCGACAACTCGGGAAACCTCTGGGAACTTATCCCTCTTTAACCTTTGCGCGACTCCATCCGTGGCGTCAAAGAACACGCATCCCGAGTGCGCTGGAAGCGCTCCCGATTCGAATTCCTGGTAGCTATACTCTCGATTAAACAGCGCGTTTATCATGTTGGTTCGCGCCCATTTATTCCCGATAAACACACGGAAGGATTTATCGCCCGCGGAAAGAGACTCTCGTATCGTCGCGACTAGCGTGAGATCGACCTCTGGATTCACGAATCTACGTCGCGCGATATCTAAAGCGTTTCTGGTGTACGGATACACAGCGCCGCAGAGAAAAAGAAGCGAAGTAACGATGACCACCCTCCTCGCCAACAGCTCAGAAGCGACATACGGTAACGCGAGAACTCCCCCCATGAGACACAATCCTATCGGATACTTCTGAATGTAATAATGATCAAAGCCGAATGAGACACCCAAAGCCAGCCAAACTACAAAAGAGCTCACCACCAGCAAAAAAGAGAGTCGATTACGCTCGGGAACCGCGAGTAGTAAAAGTGTGGTGGAAATAATGAGACTAGGAGTGGAGATCGCCGTAAACACGCCAGACAAAGTGATGATTGATACAAGTCGACTTATCGCGTAGACGCAAAGGACCAGGAGCAGCGCCCCTGAACAAAACTTCCGGCGCGCCACCAGATAGATACCACCCCCAAGAAACACATCAGCGATCGTCAGACCATAGGCATATCGAAGCAAGCCTACTCCCGCCAGAGAGAGAGGCACGACACCGCGAGAAGCGATGACTCGATCGCACGCGAACATAATGCACATTAGAAGGGAGAGTCCATAAAGCTGGGGATAGAACCCGCTAGCCTGAAGCGTGAGCGCGATCGGCACTACCACCACTATATTGAGCGCTAGGACAGATATGAGCCATGCTCCTCGCGTTATCGCCCAAACCGAGAGCGTCCACATAAGAACGATGAGCGAATAGCCGATAGCGCAAAGGAGCGCCAGCTCCGGCACAACGCCTAGCGTCTTTTCAAAGAAAAAAATGAGCGCGTAAAAACCAACAAATCCATTGTAAGCCTGCGGAGTAGTCGAGACGAAACTCTGATAGAACCTCACATGATTTCCCCCGTCGGCCGTCCCCAGGTTCACGAATCCGTTTGACGATGGCGCGAAGAACGGCGCGAGGCACACTATACTGATTGCAAGGGCTTGATAGACTACTTTTGAGGGTACGGGCGGGAGTGTGTCACGGCGTTTCTGGCGAATCGTGACTAGCGCCGCGTACATCGCAATCGCGATAACAAAGGCTACGCCTAACGGCAAGCTCGTGGCGCTCCGCGCGGCGGCGGCGCTCAAACTGACAAGTAATGGCCCGAGAATAACAATTATTGCCATCGTGAGATTGACCGCCTGGCGCGCTACCTTTGTAGCGCCATTTCATCATGAGAGGCTTGATGCCTTAGGCGTTTGACTTCCCTCCTTCCACATCAGAAGTCCCCGAACCGAGAGACACAGATACATTAATCCCAACAAGCAGGTTAGCCAAATTCCTTTCCAAGCGTATAGAAAGACCGATACCGCGTTGATGACGATCCAATAATGCCAATTCTCAGCAACCCTGCGAACAGTGAGAATAGTGGCCCCAACGCTACCTATCAGCAGAAAAGCGTCAGGAAAGGCGTAGTATCCAGCGGGAGTCCATATGCACAACGCTGTCCCTAGTATCACGGTCGCGCAAAGAATACCGACTATGGTGTACAGGTGCTTCTGGCGTGGTAATGACACGATACTAACCGGCCCCTGAAATTTACTCCAAGCCCTCCACCCGACGACGCCTATCCCCACGAAAAAGAGCTGGAGCGCCGCGTCAGCATAAAGCTGTGCGCGCCAAAATATGGGTGCGTATAGACATGAGCTAAGAATATAGGCGGGCCACGCCATCCAGGTTCTCTGAGAGACAAGAAACAGATATAGCATCGCCGCCGTTATCCCAGCTATCTCAAGCAATATCAGTTCCATACTAATGCCCCCATCCTCATCCGTTTCACTATCATGACGGAACGACAATCTCGTCCCGCGTGTCACGAGTCACACGACTTCCTCTCGTAACTACCACTCGCTCAAGACGCGCTCCCGCCTCGATGACGCTACCACTCTCCAGGTACACCGAAGGCCCGAGGATCACCCCTTCCCCGATGGACACCCCAGAATCAATTCGAACAGGGCTCACGAGGGATACTGTAGAGGGTATCAGAACACCGTCAGCGATCTGAACACGTGGCATGAGCCTTTCGAGCACCTTCATATTAAGCGTAAAGAGGTCGGGAAGCGCCGTAACATCATCGCGCGCGGTGACTCGCGATGAAACGACCATACGCCCTTGTCCGATCACGTTTCGAATCGCCTCAGGCAACTCGTACTCCCCTCGCTTTGAACATGGTAATTTCTGCAATTCGGGGAAAATATCCTCAGTAAGCACATAGAGCGGCAAGCTAGTGATATTAGTTTTTCGCTCGTTAGGTCCGGGCTTCTCGATGATATCAAGTACTCTCTTGCCTTCGAGCACAACAACAGACCGAGACTCCAGCGATACCTCTGGCGGCACTTCCATGACTCCCAACACCATCGCTCCACCTTCGTCATGGGCTGTCTCGATTAAGGATCGAATCTCGGACGATTCTACTACACTGTCGCAGGCGCATACCAGAAATGCCCCACTCATGTGTCCTTCGCAGCTACGCAACGCGTCCCCGCTTCCCAATGGCTGCTCCTGTATGTGAGTAACGACCGTTGGGTCGGCGGCGAAATACTGTCGTAGCTCCGCGTCATACGGAGCGGTAACGATATGAAAGCTCGTGATGCCGGCATCGCGCAGCTCAATCATAATTCGCGCTATCAGTGGCATCCCGACAACGGGCGCGAGCGCCTTTGAGCGCGCGCGAGTGATGGCTTGCAATCGGCTTCCCCGCCCCGCCGCGAGTATGACTGCGGTCGTAATCATGGGAACACCTCTAATGACACCGAGTCACTCGAGTGGCAGATATGAAGGGAATAGTGATCCGCTAGCTCAGGATGCTTCTTCGTATAGCCCTCGTGAAGCGCCTCGGTGATTGCCTCTCGTTTACCCGGATCTATCAAGGCCAAGCAGCAGCCTTGAAATCCCCCGCCGCAGAATCTCGTGCCATAGACGCCGGGAATCCCAGCTAAGATCTCATACAAGGAGATCAAAGCGGGACTACCACTCTCATAATTCACAATCGAACTCTCGCCCGACGCGGTTACAAGCGCCCCGAACTCATCCATGCGTCCACGCTTCCAGGCGTCGATTCCACGCTTAACCCGATCCGCTTCCGTAAAGAAGTGTCTCGCTCTACGGCGAAGCGCCTCTGGCAATGCATCGCCGTGCTCTTTGAAAGCATCCTCAGCCGCCTCGACAAGAATCGGACTCTCACCTACCGAACGCCCCGATAACTCAAGCAGGAGCTTCGCCGCCTCTTTACACTCCGCGACACGCTGATTGAAAGGTGTGGCGGTTAATTGTCTACTAAGACCTGAATACACAATCAGTATCTCATAAGGCTGATGAGCCTCAGCCTGCGCGATGGTTTCTATCGAGTGAGAACGGCACTGAATAGTGGCAAGGTGATTCTTCCTGCTCGACACAATCACCGATTGATCGAGTATCCCATTGTGAAGACCGAGATAGCCGTTTTCCGTGGCGCCAACCAAGAGAATCGTCTCCAGGGGTGATTGGGATATGGAGTTCGCGTGCGCTAGAGCCCGCGCGTAGGCGATCGTCACCGCCGCGGAGGAACTCAAGCCTCCCACTGGCATCGCCCCATGAATCACCGCGTCGAATCCCCGCCGCGCGAATGGATGAGCCTCTCGGATAGCGCGTGCCACTCCTCGAGCGTAGTTCGCCCAGTCGCCACTTACCTTAGGGGGAATGTCGGTAAGATCGAAGTGGCGCTCCTCATCGAAATTCTCGCTGTGGACCCGCACAGACGCATCGTCACGAACTCTTCCGAGAAGCATTATGCAACGATCGATAGTCATCCCCGTGACGGTGCCGCCTTGATGATCACTGTGCGCGCCAAGGGGACATATTCGAAGCGGCACGGTCACGGCGAAATACCCACGTTCGGCGCGCGATCCAAAGACTGTATTAAGTCGTCGCTCCAATCGAGCGACTCGTTCACGGGAATTCTCTGGTGAATCTAGTGGTATCCTCATCCTTCCCGCGCTCCCTCTACAACGTTCATAGCTTTCGATGAGCCGATCAACTCCCACGTTAACCACCATGCGACGAGGTAGGAACCCGCGCACACAACAAATGGCACCGTATATGACCCAGTGTACTCAAGGATAAGTCCTGTCGCGGTCGCCATTACCATTCCACCGAGCGCGCCCAACATTCCCCCGAAGCCTACCACTGAGCCAACAGTCTGCCGTGGAAAGAGGTCAGCGGACAACGCGAATAGGTTGGCCGACCATCCCTGATGCGCCCCCGCGGCGATAGCCAATAGCCCGGCGGCGACCCATACGTTCGGAGCGTAGGGAGCCCATCCCACGACGAGAACCAGAGTGGCGCACACCGCCATCATACATCGACGGGCCCCAAGCGGCGACCAGCCCATAGCGACCAAGCGCCCAGATCCCCACCCCCCAACTATACTCCCAAGGTCAGCCATCAGATAAATACACACAAGGGGCATGGCAAGACCCGAGAGCTCAACTCCAAAGCGACTTCCGAAGTACTTCGGCGCCCAGTATAGATAAAACCACCAGATAGGATCAGTCATTAACTTGGCGATACCAAAAGCCCACGCTCTGCGGTCTCTCAGAAGAGCGAACCACCGAGAATCCTCGCTAGGCGCGGCTTCCGCTACTTTACGAGGGTGTCTCATCAGCGGCAGCGCGCAGAGTACCCACAGAATCCCCAACAGGCCTGACACGTAAAATGTCATACGCCATCCTACGAGCCCCACCAAAACCGGCACGGCAAGCGGAGTCAGGATAGCTCCAATGTTTGAGCCTGAGTTAAATATTCCGATCGCGAAAGCGCGCTCGCGAGCTGGAAACGCTTCTGAGACCATCTTTACTGAAGCTGGAAAGTTGCCAGCCTCGGCAAGCCCTAGCCCGAAGCGGGCGGCGGCGAACTGCGCGGCGTTCGATGCCATACCGTGCGCCATGGAAGCCGCGCTCCATAAACTTACCGCCACCAGCAATCCTACCCGAGACCCGACACGATCGATAATTCTCCCAAAGAGAAGCAGTCCGATCGCGTACGCGGCCTGAAATGAGGTAACGATGAGTCCGTAGTGCGCCTCACTCCACCCTAGTTCGCGCTGTAAGCTCGGGGCTAGGATCCCAAGCAGTTGCCGATCGATGTAGTTAATAGTCGTGGCGAAAAAAAGTAGCGCGCACAGCACCCATCGGTGCCTTGTCCCTTGCTTTGGTGTGATCCCCGTCGACTCCATACGAGAGGAATCGTATCCGAAGAGCCCGTTCCTGATAAGTCAGCATTATTCGGGTGGATCACTCAAGTCAGGTTGGACACGCGTCGGCGTCCGCTGAAAGGCGACTTACGAGAGCCCTTCTTCCGCCTCAGGCCTATTATTGAGGCGTTTGTGCTCATGCCGAGCTGCCTTCCCACTCCGCCGCTCACTCAGGGCGTCAAGTTGTCGATGCGCGGCGTCACACGTATCTCTCATTGAGACATACACATCCTCATGGGCGTGATTCCTCTCCGGATCATGACTGACCATGACATCTCCTTTTGGTAGATGAAGCCGCAAAGAGACATGATAGAGATTCCCTTGATGATGATGTCGGTGCCGGCCCTCGATGACCATCGTTCCGCGCATAATACTCGGATGGGCGCGCGCCAACTTCCCTAAAAGATAGGTCGCTCTCGTCCACACCGCGTCAGACGGCTCAGCGTTGTGAAACACTACCGTAAATTTATCGACCACATCCGCCTGATTCATATCATCCCCTCTCTAACGAATGGAAAGCCTAGGAGAAACGCGGAGAACACGCCATGAGATCAATCAAGCTAAAACCGAGCTCAAAATTCATACGAGACAGTGACACCGAAAGCTCTTGGATCACCCCGCTGAACGTAACGCTTATTTGGATAGTCTGGGGGCTCATTACCAAAGTAAAAACCTCGAATATCGTAGCGCTCGTTAAAAAGATTGCGACTCCACGCCAGAACCTGCCATCCTCCACGGCGCCACCCAAGCGACGCGTTAAACAAACTATATGGAGCGCTACGCTGATCATTACTGTCGTCGAAATAGAACGCGTCCTTTCCAGTAACCTCAAGGCGAGCGTACACGCCACCTCCAAGCTCCGTCCGAGTTCCTACTGAGTACTGCCACGCCGGAGCAACCGAGAAGGCGCGCCCATCGAGCGTCGAGCTCTCTGGTGGCACGGCGGTGAAGTCTGAATGCATCAGTGAGCCAGAAGCGAAGAGCTGCCACCATGGAAGCGCCTGGTAGGCATTCTCAAGCTCGACGCCAACGCTCTGTCCCTCCGCGCTACTCTCCGTAATATAGGTATACGATAGTGGATCAGAGGGATTGTCCTGAATCGCGAATTTCAACTGCTGATCGCGGCGTAAATTGTAAAACATCGCGATGTTTGACTGAAGTCGTCTCTCTATGAAGTTTCCCTTGGTTCCCACCTCAAAGTTCCACAGATACTCCGGATCGTACTGTCGCCGATCAGTAGGCACTGACGTTCCCGTGTTAAACCCTCCTCCCTTATAACCGCGGGAAACGGAAACGTATCCTCTCGCGGCGTCGGTAAGATCGTGCTGCAGGGTGACATCACCACCAAGCATTGAGTACGTTGGCGAAAACTCTCCTTGCTTGGTGTCATCATAACGCGCGTTGCGTTGCTCGAATCGGAGTCCATGAACTAAAGAGGTATCGGCACCCAATGGAGCCTCCACCTGTCCGAACACAGCCCCAGTTCGGGCTAGATAGTCACTATCGACGAAGTCGTACGCCTCATTGTTGGCATACTGGGTGATTGTTGATCCCTCACTCAGACGCTGACCGAATACTCCTCCGAGCCAACGCCAAGAGTCACCGTGTTTATACGCGATGTCATCACTACGCAGGCGCAACTCCTGGCCTAAGACCCGACGCGTTCGATCCGAGTCAGAGAAGTAATCATAGGGATCATAGGGATGCCAGAACGGATTATTCCCCCAGTCACCATCGTAACTGTAGTCGATTTTAGTCCTCATTAACGTGGAAACGGACTCCAAAAGCATCGAATCTGATACACGAGCCGTGACCTTAAATGACGTGGCGCGCGAGTTGGTCGCGTCCTGCCCTGGCCTATCAGATTGAGTGGTAAAGGAGTTGTCTATCGCGAACGCGTCGTATCCGTTGTTATTATCGACCTGCCATACAGACCAATCAAAGGTGAGAGCGGCTGAGGGTCTATAGCGGGTCTTCAAGCGAACCACGGATTCATCTCGCTCGTTTGTGTCATCCTGATTGAGATAGACGTTATTACGGAAGCCATCGCTCCGAGTCTTGTAAGCTGAGAACCGGAGCTGCAGCTTGCCATCGCTACCGGGAACCGCTCCCCCGACGGCAAGACCACCAGCACCAAGGTCATCGTTGCCCGCCATGAGCTGAAGGTGCCCCGTAGTGAACTCCGTAGGGTCGTGAGATCTAACGTTAATCGCTCCCGCGAGAGCGCTGGAGCCGAAGCGGATTCCCTGGGGTCCCCGCAACACCTCAACCTGCTCCACATCGAACATCGGTGTAACAAGCCCGAGGCCGCTAAAGTCGATATCATCGATGATGGTCGCGACCGATGGATTCGGGGCTCCTGAGTACTGCTCAAGTTCCCCAACTCCACGAATCAAAAAGAAGCGTGGCCGAGATGTGCCTGCGGACCAGGTCACGTTCGGAAGGGACTCTATCTCGTACTGAAAGTTATTCTCTCCCTTCTCGTACAAGCGCTGCTCCGTCACTACCGTGGTACTCTGTGGCACTTCGACAAGAGGCGCTTGAAACGGCGCGCCGTAGATAAACAGGTCTGTTGTTGGGGGAGTCTGTTGAGACTGACCCGGCTCCTCTCCGCTCGCGGGTATCACGGCGATCGCTAGAGACAAAAAGCCCACGAACGCGCTTGTCGCGACCTTAGTTGCTTTCGTATGCGTGCTCTGAGTGGGCGTTATCGCGGTTGACTGCCGCCAGGGACATATTCGTATCATAAATCCTCTCCCTACGACGGTATTAGCCGCATCAGGTTCAAAGGGTATTGCTCACACGAGCATCTCAGGTTCTTGAGAACCTCCCCCGGGTTACGAGCGAGGTGTAATACGAAACCAGACCATAGTAAAGAGGTGAGAAATCAACCTTACTGGTCATCGTGTAAGTCAAGGAGGGGGAGAAACTTCCAGCCGCGCGGCATCTCGCGGTCGGATCGCCAGCAGATGGGCCCATTCCCGACGCTCCTCACGGTTCTGAATCCATTACGCCGTTCAGTTTCCGATAACTCTACGCCTTCAAACCGACTGCTGCTATTCTTTTGGCTGACGAGCGAGAGTCTTTGTGTGAAAACACCCCACGGATGGACCCTAGCATGGGCGCAACGAATCGCTCACGTATGAGGAGCCCCCTACGACATTGAGTCATGCGAAATTTACGCGCCATGAGGTCTATGTGATGAAAGGAAAAAGAATCCTCCTGACGGGAGGCAACGGCGACTTAGGGAGGGTCTTGTGCCCAAGGCTTTTGGCTTCGGGGATGGCAGTTTTGTCGCTGGATCCCTCTGGCGAGGCGAGCCTTGGTGTATATCACGTTCAAGGCTCCATCCTTGATAGGGATCTTATCCGCGAGACGCTTAAAAATGTCGATCTTGTGGTGCACATCGCGGCGTGGCACGGCTTTCACGCCTTCACAGGCTCCCGATCAAGCGAGGAGTTCTGGGACCTCAATATGACTGGGACGTTTAACGTATTAGACGCGTGCGTGGCGACTGGTACTCGAAAGTTCGTGTTCATCTCAAGTTCGAGCGTCGAGGAGTGGCCCGAGATCTACGGTGTCACCAAGCTGCTTGGGGAGGAACTATGTCGATCGTACGCCGAACGTGAGGGTCTTCAAGTGTTATCACTCCGACCACGCGCGTTTATTCCGTGGTGGAACAGCGCTGTATATAAATCCAAGGAGGAGTGGGCACGATGGTTCGCGCGCGGGGCAGTGCACATTAATGACGTCGCGGAAGCGGTTCTGCTCGCGTGTCGGAACTTGCTAGAGAGCGATGCGGCCGCTTGCGAGACACTCACACTAGACGGCAAGCAGGATTTCTCGGCGAAGGAACTCAATCGCTGGGGTGCATATGGAGGTAAAGAATTACTGAAAGAACGCTTTCCTAATTTTGAATCACTTATAGAATCAGCAAACTTCATACCCGCTGAGCCGCCTACATATAAAGATATCTCCCGGACAAGGGAACGTATCGGCTTTGACCCACAATATGGGTTCCAAGAGCTCCTCGCTGAGATGGCTACCGAATCAGCCATTAAGCGCTGAAGCGTCTTCGCTAGCGGCTTGGAAATCATTTACCGTGCGTTGATGCGGTCTGCTCAAGCTAAGCACTCCCTTTCCTAAGCTAGTATCAACGATTCAAGGGAACTTATATCTCGAATCCAACCGATTACGATCAAGGTACATCCAGCGACTATCACCGTTTCTCCAGAAGGGTTAACTTCCAGAGAGCCCTCTGGCGATACGACCCCCGCGATGCCGACGTTGGTTGTCTGGCGAAGAGAAAGGTCCTTCAACGTCTGGCCGCACACCGGCGACACTGGCGGAACTCGAATCTCTTCTATCTTCCAACCACCATCACCACTTCCAAGGTTCTCGAAGAAATCAGTGACGTTCGGGCGCAGCAAGCCGTCAGCTAGCTTACGCGCCGCGAGCCGATGGGTTGATATAAGTCGGTCAACTCCCGCCCGTTTAAGACGCTTCTCGCCAACCTCATCCTCAGCTCTGCTGACGATGTATAAGGCTGGATTCATCTCACGCGCCGTTAAGATAACGTATAAATTATCTGAGTCTCTCGGCAAGAGAGTTATCAATCGAGCCGCCTTA
Source organism: uncultured delta proteobacterium (assembly GCA_903904735.1). Taxonomy (GTDB): domain Bacteria; phylum Bdellovibrionota_C; class UBA2361; order UBA2361; family OMII01; genus OMII01. Next base: position 68,123 of record CAIVDM010000026.1, on the reverse strand, counting down.
AGCAGACCTGCCGCCACCAGCGATTCATCAAGTGTGGCGTCTCCCCGAACCACGAAGAAGCCGTGTTCTTCCGCGTCTCGCGCTCGGGCCTCGTTACTCTCGATAATAACAAGCTCGTATCCGTTTTTACGCAGTTCAAAGGCCGCGATACGACCAAGCCGACTAAATCCACAAAAAACAGTATGCCCTTGAAGCTTTGCCATTCTTTCCATAATTCTGCGCCTTCCATCCACCAAGCGACTAAATTGACCCTCGACAACCGCTTGCCACGCCGAGCCTAAGACCACCGTACCCACTCCAACTCCTCCAAAGATAAGAAGGATCGTAAACGCCCTTCCGGCGTTGCTCAGTTCATGGGTCTCTGAATATCCAATCGTGGCGAGCGTGATGACCGTCATATAAAATGCGTCAAAGACGCTCCACCGCTCAATCATCATGTAGCCAGTGGTCCCGAACACAAGGATGCCGACTATGATGCTGATATAGAGAGCCGCGCGAATCCGTCGCTGATTCGCCATAAAATGCCGCGGCGTTAGTTTACCTGTATCAATTGATGTCATGCGCTTGCTAGCCCTAAGTCTGAGGCAATCTGACCATGTGTGTTCATATAGAATCCACGGTTGTATCAAATCGCGAAAGCACAGCTGGCCAACTATACTCTCGCTTCACGTACGACGCTCCTCGAGCGGCGAAATCTCCCCTCGCCTCTGGATTCTCCCAGATGTAACGGATTACACCCGCGAGATCCCCAGGAGAGGAAAAATAGAGGCCGCCCGACGACTCGATAACGTGATGCCGAGTGACCGCGCACTCCCCATGGACAACCACAGGCGTTCCAACCATCCACGCCTCCATGAGCACGATCGAAAACGATTCGTTCGTTGATGGCTGACAGAGGAATAGGCTTTCAGCGATAAGTCTTCGCTTCCCATGTTCATCAATATGCGGCAGGTCAATTACATCGCCACGCTCGAGGACATCTGTCCTATGCAAATCGGAGAAACTTCCCCCGCCCAGCACGACAAGACGAAGCTCTTGAGGAATACGCCCATCTCTCTTCGCCTCGACAAAGTAGTCGATCAGCAAATGAACATTCTTGCCCATCTCCTTTCTTCCCAGGTAGAGGATGTAGGGATTCCCATCGAGACACTCCGAGGTGAGATTATTTTCGCCAGTGTCGCCTAAAAGTGTTGGATGGTCAGTAAATCCCATGCCCACCACACCTCCAGGAATGTCCCCATAGAGAGACCGAGCCAGTTGCATCTCAGGCTCGGCGTTGAATAGACATCCCCGCACTCCGCGAAACATCGCCGCGATAATATCCAAATACGCGTACGCCTCATCGTGCAAACACGGGACAAGGACACTTTTATCGGGATGGATCATCGAGCCCCAGAACGTCGAGCCAAAAAGATAGGGACCAAAAAGGAATAAATCGAAGGAGTCGCGATTCTCTTTGATGTGTCGATACATCAGGTCCGAGTTTACACTCTCGCGCATCCACAAAAGCTGCTGGTCTACGTCGACCGCTACTCCCTCATGGATCGCCACCTGAATTGGGACCCAGGAGTCAAGGTTACGCTGGTTCACTGGGAAGCGCGTCACCTTCATTCCATCCACAAAACTCTCTCCCGCCGGGAGTTCGTTCGTCCAGGTGCGATTATCCTTCGCGCAGGTGGCCAGTAATTCCACCGAGTCCCCGCGCTTAGAAAGATGACGGGCGAGTTCACCCATGAGAGTTTCGGCGCCGCCGGCGATCCCCTCAAAATATCGGGGCACAACGAAACAATAACGACGCGGCTTCATACTGGTACAACCCTGAGGGAACTTAAACGGAAAGGTTTAAACAAGAATTACCAACGACAGATTCCACCAAAACCAGCAAAAGAACAAGTGTTACAGATGGTTAAGCCGTCGCATTCAACACAAGTCACATACCGATACCAACCAACCATAACCTACTAAGATAGTCGACGGACACGCCGACGCATTCATGACTTTCGTGTAGTAAAACTAAGGATAGGTATGACAACTGTTCCTCAACCACTTCTGCTGACCGTAAAAGAGGTCGCAAAGCTTCTTCGAATTCATCGCCCTAAGGTCTATGACCTTATCAAGGCGGGAACAATTGAAGGATTCAAGCTTGGCTCCGATTGGCGTGTAAAGCGTGAGTCAATAGAGAAGTTAATTGGAGACATTCCTGAGGACTTCTTCTCAAGCTCCAAGTCGTCTTTGAAAAAGGTCGCCGCTAACTCGGCTGACCACGTCAAATTGGCGTCATAACGCGCACGTTCATCGCAACTCTCTCGCGAGCCTCGCAAACTCGGCGATCCCCAGTTGCTCGGCGCGGATATCGGGAGAGATGGACGCGGCGTTTAACGCCGCGTTCACGCGCTCCTTTGTCCATCGACCGGTCGACATGAGACTGTTTACCAGCTTCTTTCGACGCTGCGCGAAAGCGGCTCTAACCACAATCTCAAAGTGGCGGGGATCATCCACGGCTACACGAGGTGTCGATAGGAACGTTATCTTCATTACCCGTGACTCCACCGCTGTCGGAGGATGAAACGAGGTTCCCGGCACGATTGGTCCTAATGTAATGTCAGCGTACATCTGGATCGCCACTGAGAGACTACCATACTGGCGACCTCCCGGTGAGGCCGCGACTCGCTCCGCGAATTCTCGTTGCACCATAAGCACGGCGTGTTGAACCACCGCACGATTCTCAATCAAGTGAAAAATGATATCAGTGGAGAACACATACGGGATGTTTCCAAAGACGAACAGGCTTGAGCCGATGGTGGAGAAATCGACCTTTCGCACATCTTGGTTGATAATCTGAATGCGCGAGTGCGTCTCGGCGAGATGCTTACAGAAGTTCGGCTCGATCTCGATAACCGTAAATCGCTCCCTATCCGCCAACTTCGCGGTCAGGGCTCCCATGCCAGGGCCAATCTCAACGACATGCGCGTCTGTCGGCGCCTCGGCGAACTCAACTATCGAGTCGATTATCTCAGGTCGAATAAGAAAGTTCTGTCCACGCTCCTTTGACGGTCGAACGTCCAAATCACGCAAGGTGTCTTTGGCCCGGCGTGGGGGTCTATCTCGCTTCATGGGACACTCCGTAGTAACTCCGCAGGTCCTCAACTGGCCAACGGCTGAAAATATCAAGACGAGGGGCGCCAACACCCTCTTTTAAATACCTCCCCGCGACGTAAGCGATCATCGCGCCGTTATCAACGCAGTGGTGCAAAGGTGGGAATACGGCTCGAGAGATCTCAGCGGAGAGCCTTCGTCGCAATTCCTGGTTGGCGGAAACTCCTCCACACACAACCAGTGGAAGCTTTCTCGCCACTGCCTCACGGCGAGTCTTGTGTACTAGCGTATCGACTATAGCGTCTTGAATCGCCCAGGAGAGAGCGCCTAAGGCCGTGGGATCAGCTGAGAGCTCGCCGGCGCACTTCCTCACCAACATGAGTACCGCCGTTTTCAGACCTGAGAAACTAAAATCATCCATCTCTCTGGCGACGCGGGGTAGAGTGTACCGCTTTGTCGGACCGGCAGCGTCAGCGGCCTGCGCTAACTTCGCGCCTCCTGGATAGCCGAGGTTAAGGAGGTTCGCGGATTTGTCAAAAGCTTCTCCAGCGGCGTCATCCCTTGTTCGGCACAAGCAGGTGTATACACCTAGTCCCTCCACGAGCACTAATTCAGTGTGACCTCCCGATACGACCAACGCGAGATACGGAGGTTTAAGCGTGGGCTCGTGAAGCTCCCCGCTGAGAATATGCCCTTCAATATGATTAACTGGGAACAGCGGGAGACCTGACGCTTTTTGCAATCCTTGTGCGAATGTGATTCCGATCAGGAGACATCCCTTCAAACCTGGTCCACAGGTTACTCCAATACCATCCAAGTCACGCAATCCAATTCCCGTCTTGGCGGCAAGCTCCTCAAAAAGCAGGGGCAGATTCCGCAGATGCTCTCGAGAAGCGAGCTCTGGAACTACTCCACCATACAGCTCGTGCAACGCCACCTGGGAGGCTAGTACCTCACCTAAAACCGCTACTCGTTTCGGGTCTGATACATCAAGAATTGCTAACCCGGTCTCGTCACAACTGGACTCGATCCCTAGTATCTTCATGGCGTACCCTAATTAATCGCCGGAACGGATCTGAGGTAGGCCACCACCGCGTCAATCTGAGATTCGGGCGCTCGCTGATAGAAACGAACTGGGCAAAATCTTGGATCGACTTCGCGACCTTGCGGGGTCTGCCCACTGAGGAGAAACTTCTTAATTTCGGCCTCACTCCACTCGCCTATTCCGGCTGACTTAGAGCTAGTTATATTTGGAGCTACGCGAACCTCTCCGTCAAATGATATCTCTCGTCCTCCAGCGAGATACTCTTCTGACGTCAGAAATGTTTCGGGCTTACTGTGGCAACTCCCGCATCTCGCGATTGTATCCGTGAGGTACTGCCCGTATTCAGTCTTGAAGCTTGGATTGATGGCAGGAATAAAACCCTTCACTTCCAATCGAGTGTCAAAGAAACCTGTGATATTACGATCGATAAATGAGAGTCGTCGAGGCTCTACTGAGTTTTCCGCTCTTGGCAGACTGCGTATGTAATACGTAATCGCCGCGACATCCTCATCAGCTATCCACTCAAAGCCTTTGTGAAAATCTGGGCTGATCACGGACTCATCGGGGCGAATATTGGCGCGAAGCAACTTTCGAACATCCGCCTCACTCCATGATCCGAGACCTGATTGGGCGAGAGTGATATTTGGCGCCCGCACGTCGCCAAATTTATCTCGTATGAGACGCCCGCCACTTAGGGCACTGGCCGTGTGGCCATCGACACTATGGCAAAATCCGCACGCTCCCAACCCATCCACCAACTCCTGTCCATGCCGAGTCGCCGCGCCGACGCTTTCTACCGGGGGGGGCGGGAGTATGGGATCGGGAGCGATGCAGCCAAACAGGAGCGCAAGCGCGATCAGACCCCACAACGGACGATTACGATAGGAAAACACGGCCATGAAAACCCCATTCATGGGGCGTACACTACACTTTTCCTGACGTTTTGGAAAAAGGCTAACTTTGACTTATATTACAAGTAAAACCAACGCTTAATCCCCTGACGAGACCGCGAGGTCAAGATCATCTTGATGGTTCTGCACCTTCTGCTCGTCAAAGAAACGAGTCAAACGGCGGCGCAACATAAGTCGCGAGCGATGCAGCCTCGACTTCACCGCCGGGACCGTTAGATCCAAGATCTTACTCACCTCTCGGCTGGTTAACCCGTCGACGTCACGGAGAATAAAAACCGGACGATAATCATCTGGTAACTTACGAATCGCGACCTCGAGTGCCTCAAGCATTTGGTTTCGGATGGTCTGAGAGTCGACAAACGCGCTCTCGGGACTCTTCAACGCGGCGACAGTCTGCGACTGTTGCACGATGTCCTCAAGAGAAACGCTCAAATCTTGTTTACGTTTGCGCAGCTTCATGAACGCCGCGTTGACCGTCACCCGGTACAACCAACTTGAAAAAGATGACTTTCCCTCAAAACCGGCGATCTTTCGATGGACAGTCACGAAGACATCCTGAAGAACTTCCTCGGCGTCTTCGGTGTTTCTAGTTAATCTTGAAGCTAGGCTGAATACCTTGCTGCTATACCGCGATAACAGCTCCTCAAAACTTCCCTGCTCTCCCTTGCGGAACTCCTCGATTAGATCGAGGTCACTCTTCCTCTTGGTCGCCATACAAAAAACCTCTTAACAGTCATTTCAACATCGCCCGAGTTCGCTGTTTCCGAGACTCGGGTTCCCCCCTTTAACTCCTGCCCTGCGCTGGGTACATGCGAAAAGCTTGCCACGATGCGGATAGGTCAAAACACGATGCGTAAAAAATTCGCGATCGTTAAATCAACAACTTACCCCTTGCCCACTCCTCAGACAGGTCAACTTCCGGTCACCACCGTCATGGTTTCAGTCACTGCCTGTCAAAAAAAAGGCATTTCTTTCCCCCTGAGTTCGGCAGAAACAACCGTTGAAGAAGCGTCAGAGGAGAGCGTGTGCGATCAGAGGTTTTACGAGTACCGGGGCAATGCTACGCTCACACGCAACGTGTTAGAACATGCGGGGTTAACCGCTTAGCACAGGCCGCCGCGTGAGCACGAATACCTCATCATGGCCCGCTTTGCGGAACCAAGTGGGGTGAGAAAATTACGTACTCAACCTGAAAAAGCTCCTCCCGGGCGTAGGGGATGATAAGAAATCGACCCTAAAGAGGTTAACTTTGGCTTAGACTATAGCGGTGGCGACTCAAAGAAAGAGGTGAGTAGTTACCAAGGAGACTCTACCATGACATCTGACAATGAAAACTCCCGAGACGGCTCATTCACAGTCGTCGACAAACGGCGCTTTGACACATCAGGCCAACCAAAGGAAGAGAGTCAACCCTCTTCACAAGCTCAACCTGAGACCGGCACTCAATTCACTCACCGAGACTCCCCAAACGTGTCGGATGATGAGCCGGTGGCATTTAACTCTTTCATCATGTCCCTCGCGACGCAGGCGCTTGTCCAAATGGGCGAGATGCCACCACCAAACGGAATGGAGATTCCAATCGATATCGAAGCAGCACGCCAAACTATCGATATCCTGGCGATGCTGCAAAAACGCACACGTGGCAACCTCGCTCAAGAGGAAGTTAGATTTATCGAAGAGGTCCTTCATTCGCTCCGAGTTTCATTCATAAACAGAAAATCACGCTGATTCCCATGCTTCACGAGTTTCTGTTGTTAGGCTGCGGGACATCAACGGGGGTGCCGCTCGCTGGCTGCGTATGCGCCGTCTGTCAGTCTAACAACCCTCGCAATTTTCGTAATCGCACATCCGGACTTATAACATTCGCGTCGGGAGATTCGTTCCTCATAGACGCAGGGCCAGACTTACGCCACCAATGCCTCACTCATAAAGTCAGGCGAGTTGACTCGGTGCTATACACCCATGCCCACGCTGACCATATCCTGGGAACGGACGATTTACGCGCGTTTAACTTTACGCTCAAAAATCGAATCACCTGTTATGGGACCACTGAGACACTTCAGGGGATAAGAAGCGCCTTTCCGTACATCTTCGCGCCAAATGAGAAATATCTCGGCGGTCTTGTCGCTCAACTGGACGTGGTGGAGGTACCGCCCCTGGGCGAGATGAGTGTTCATGGCGTCCTCGTTAAATACTTTCCCCTTCCCCACGGCAATGTTACTGTCACAGGATTTCGTATCGGAGAGCTAGGCTACGCGACAGACTGCAAAGGAATTTCACCCGAGGCTCGTGAGGTTTTACAAGGGGTAAAGATTCTCTTTCTCGACGGGCTGCGCTGGGAAGCCCACAACACTCACAACTCAATACATGAGGCTATCGAGATCGCGAGGTCCCTAGGGGCTGAGACCACCTATCTAATTCACACTACTCATACGATTGAGTACGATGAGGTATCTCGGAAATTACCACCTGGCGTTAAGCTTGGGTACGATGGCCTACGAGTGCGGTTTGAGGACTACTCCGCCACGCGTTGAGATTCACGAGAGACGCGAGGCACCATCTGATCAATTCGCGCGAGCAGAGTCCCAATCCCCATTCGCTTCGAAGCTGAGACTGCTACTCCACCTAACTCTCTGACAAGGAGACTCACGGCTTCGGGATCCGCTTTGTCGACCTTGTTACACACGACAAGCTCAGGAGCGGTCCCCAGAGTCATCTGATCGAGAATCTTTCGTACGGCATTATACTTTTTAACGACGTCTGGATCAGAGGCGTCGACGACATGTACCAATAGAGACGCGTCGTACAACTCCTCGAGCGTGGCCCTAAAAGCCGTCTCTAACTCTTGCGGCAATTTTCTGATAAACCCAACCGTATCACTGACAATTACCGTCCGGCCGCTAATCCCTTGCGCCTGCTCTGCTTCAGAGGCAGGCAGAAAGAGCCTTCGTTGACTTGGATCGAGGGTAGCGAAGAGCTTGTTCTCGACGATCACTTGGCTCCCTGTAAGCAGATTGAAGAGGGTAGATTTGCCCACATTGGTATAGCCGACGATCGAAACAAGCTGCAGCTGATTCTCTCGCCGCCGACCACGTCGAAAATCTCGAGACTCCCGTACTCTGCTCAAACGCTGCTCTAGCTCCGCGATTCTATCTCGGATACGACGCCGACCGAGTTCGAGTTTCGTCTCTCCTGGTCCCCGACCTCCGATACCTCCCGAGAGTCGCGAGAGTCCCGCGTCCTTCTCCACTAATCTCGGCAAATTGTACTTAAGCTGCGCCAGTTCCACCTGTAGACGTCCATCGCTACTCTGCGCTCGCTGCGCGAAGATATCGAGAATAAGCATACTTCGATCAAGTACCTTTAGCTCTGTGGAATTAGTGATAGAGCGCCACTGTGAGGGCTTTAGTTCGGCGTCAAAAATCAACACCTCCGCTCCCGACCGCAAACAGCGCAGCACTAACTCCTGCAGCTTTCCGCTTCCTATAAACGTCTTTGGATCGATCCGACGCTTCTGCACGATTTCATCAATGACCTTAACGCCCGCTGTGCGAGCCAGCTCACGTAGCTCCAGCATGGACGCTTCAGAATCTACCTCTTTGCTGTCATACACTCCTACCAAAACCGCGCCAACCTCATCTGCCGCGAGCTGCACAACCTCCGAGGCTAGGCTCTGCTCCACAGACTCAATCAACTCAAGGAAATTCATGTCAAAGGCGCCGACGTCCTTGACCTGCTCTGTGGCGGCAGCGGCCGTGTCAGCACCGCGCGTGGGAACCAGATACGCGTAGGTCATCGAAACTCGATTGGGCGCGCCACGAAGGCTAACCACCATATCTAGACGAAGGCGTTCCAGATCGGCGTACACATCAAATGGAATAGCGGCCTGCTCTTTATCCTTAGAGAGATCGGTGAATACAAGTCGGAGATTTCGAAGTCGCGCTCGTCCGAGACGGTAACGACCCAAGTCGGGGATATAGAGAATTTCCTTGGTGCCTATCATCACCTCCTCTATTCGACCCTGCCGATTGATGAGTACACCAATCCGTCGACGAAGGCTCTCGGCGAGCGATACCATTTCACGCGCGAGCTCCAGCGATATGAACTCAGTCGGATCAACTGTTCGTTGGAAGAGCTTTTGCACAGCTCGTATTTGCGAGGACGCGAGTCCCTTGATGTTACCGGATATCTCAATTGCCATAGCGAGGAAGGAGTCTAGCTGGTTTGCGCGAAAAACTCACGTCATGTCGGCGGGGCCCTTCCTACGGCGGTCTTCTGATGAGCTGCGGCCGCCGAGACGAGTCCTCGCGCGAAATCAGGATTGGAGCCAAAATGCAAGAAATGCAGGGTACTACACGATTGCGCTGTCGCGGATAACATGGGCTGTAGAGGCTCCTGGGATGGACCGTGAAATCTCATGACTTCAAATACCCCGGCCGAAGCAGACTCCCCCCTCTTTATAGACCACTCCCCAGTACTATAGCCCTGCACCGATCGCCCCGCTGGCGCAAGCACAGAGTCTTCGAGAACCGTACCCACAAGGGATCGCGGCTCTTCTGAAACACGCGCCGCATGAAGTGGAATTAATCCAACCCCATCGTACTTCTTTCCTTCCTGCTCTGGCGTGAAACTCTGGCAAAGAAAAGCCGTACCTGCTCCTTCGGAGTATATAACTCCTCCAGCGTTCGCGAAATCTCTTATAGACTGATACAAACCCTTATTAGCCGCTATCGCCTCCCCGTATTCCCCAAGATACGCGCCGGGAAGATAAAGTCCTCCGATGTCTGGTGGCAACGCTGAGTCAGCAAGCGGCGAAAATGGCACTATTTCCGCGCCGAGGAGACGCAACAGATCAGCGTTATCCTGAAAACACAAACCAAAACTGCTATCGTCAGCGATAGCGATTCGGCACTGGCGAAACGGCACTATCGGCACAAGATCATCAAACTGAAATGGCATCGCTGTGGTGGCGGCCGATAGTATAGCGTCCACATCCACATGAATAGTGACCAAGCGCTCAACGTCGTTCAAGAATTGCAGAGGAACCGCGGTGTAATTACTCTCCTGCCAACTCCGTGCCGGCGGTAGCCCGTATCGAGTCTCAGTGGCTGGCACACAGCCGTAACAAGGTGGCAAGCTAAACTTCGTTAACGTGTCGTCACACGATGCGCGCTCGCGAGAGGCCTCCGCGCCCGCGAATGGGATTAAACCGTTGGCGATGATACCCTGGATCCAGGGGCATTCAACAAACCCAGTGTAGCCTTGAACGATTGCGGCTAGGCTGCGGCTCACTCGGGGCGCGTCCATGACGAGAATGACTGGCGCGTGTACCGCCGCGGCGATTCCCGCGTCCGTCATACCGGACTTCGCATCGGTAATGTCATACAAACCACCAGAGCCGTCGATCAGAACAAGATCGGCCCCCCGTCCGGCTTGCCCTACGGCCGCTCGGATCTGCGTTGGCGTAAGTAATGACTGGTCGAGACACCTGACAAATCGGCGCGAAAGCCGGTTGTAAATAACCGATTGTTGGAGTGGCCTCCCCGTAACGACAACAGAAACACCTAATCCGCGTCGCTTAAACGCTAGCACAAGTCCTGTTGTGATCAGGGACTTTCCCACTCCAGGCAACGTGCCCGCGATCATTATTCGTGGTACTGACGTAGTTTCCATACGCACGTCACTTCACGCGACTTTTAATAAGTTTTTCATTACACACGGCCGTTTGCCTCACGAGGACCGCTCGTAATTCACTGCCTAAGGCCGCGAGAATATCTTCTCGAAACTACTAGTGCCTCGTCCGTAATATACTTGCTCTCGAACGAAAAATTACGTGACGAGATCTAAGTGTACCACAACTAGCGGTAATGGTCGCTATATCGAGTATTTAAGACCGTCTAAGAACCAGAATTTCCCCGGCTTGCGCTCCTGAACGCTCGGCTCGCGCCATTGATCCGGCAGTTGGATCGACGTAACGCTCTGATATCGATCCCTCAACTCGCCAAAACTTGCTAAGATAACGGACGACGAGGTCCTCAATCTCACTTCGATAGTTGACTGGTTTAGATCCTATTCTTCCCTGCCCAGAGCGAATCACCACCCGACCGCCAGATTTAACGACCCGGGCAAGCTCCACGAGCACCTCGTTCGCATATCCCTGCCAAGCCGCGCTATCGACCCAATCGGGACTCTGGGTAGGCATATCAACTCCAAGCCACCAGGTCCGAAGCCATGATTGCAATCCGTGCTGAATCATACCCGGCTGCTCGGGAGCCACGACGGCAAGGTCAACGCTAGCCGAGGCCACCGGGTTTAAGGCATGAGGCTCAGCGTGGAAAACATCGCGTCTGCTTTTCGTTCCCTGCAAGACAGAGGGAACTCCGTCTCTTAGCAACAAGGCTGCCTTCTTGAGCACTCTCGCGCTCACGGCTCGATACGAAGGAACTTCACCTCGCTTTCGATTCAACGTATTTTGGGCGTCAGGCGATAACGCCGCTGTTGGCGAGGTATACGCGGAAAGATGCGAAGCTGTATGCCCATGTAGAATGCTGGTGACGATGAACGAGATAAAATCGCCGGCGACATCCCCGCTTGCCCGCACATTAGACTTCAAGTTCATCAGCTCACGAAACGTATCTGCGTCGAAAAACGTCGGGAATGGCTCGCGATAGCCACGAATATCGACCGGTTTCTTGAAATTCACGAACTGAAGGCGCAACGCCACTTCAGCGATGTCCGCCGGTGCCAGACGCGCTCGCGACAATTTGACGAGTCCGTGTTCCTGTGCGCATCCAACGAAGGAGCGTCCCGCAAGCACGCTTTCCACTCCGACTACACCAGTGGAGCAAAACGGATCCAAAACGACTTGCCCCTTCTTGGAAAATCGCTCAATCACATACCTCGCCAACAGCGGCTGCCAGGGTGAAGCGAACAGAAAAGCCGCTTGAAGCGAATTGCTCTTCCCGGAGGTCCCTTCTCGAGCGACCTCTAACTCCTCATTAAACTGTGGTGGCTGAACAAGCTTTAAAACTGCTGACATCTTTCGAGTACCTAACCCTTAATCCTTAACACTGGCGGAGCCGTTAGTCAGCGTATGCCGATCCGGATTGCGCCACTTTTCCTGACTTTGAGGTCATAAAACCTTTATTGCCTTTCGACTCTTCGTTGAACCTGTCTGGGCTCAGGCCCCGACATTCGTTAACGATACGCAGTCGTTCAGGAGACTATAAAGACCGCCGCAAGACGACACTACCAGGATAGTAGCAAACGGAGTTCTTAGTATAAGAATGTTAAAATCACTCAACTACATGAAACAAATATGCTTATTGGCTTTTTTGAGCCTCGGATATGGCGTGGAGTTTTTTGTAAAACAATGTCAGCCGAGGCTTCCTTCCTCCGACGCGGGCCCAAACGTGGCACTATTCGGCAACGGTTCCCCCCACCGCTTCAAGGTTCTGGCGGGCGATCTCCATCTCTGGACGTAGCTGCAGCGCTACTTCGAACTCCTTACGCGCTTCCCTACGTTTTCCCTGACGCTGTAGTAAAACTCCCAGATTGTTGTGCGCATACGGGTTCGTGTCATCGAGCGACAGTGACCGCCGCAGACTAGTCTCCGCCGCCGAGGTGTCACCCAATTCAAGCTGCGCCCGCCCCAGGGCGCTCCAGATTCGAGCGTTACCCCCATCTTCCTGCGAAACTTTTCTGAGAATTACCGACGCTTCCTGAAACTTGCGCGACTCATTGAGGAGAATGCCAAGATTAACCCGGGCCAACACGTTTTGAGGCGCGAGAGCGACAACGCGTCTCAATGCGCTCTCAGCCTGCGCGTGATCTCCAAGCTTCTCATAAACCTCCGCAAGCCCTACCTGAACTCGCGCGTCATCAGGATTTATCTCCGCTGCTCGTTGATACGAACGTCGCGCATCGTGCAAATAACCAAGCCTAGCTTGCATACTCGCCAAGGCGAACAAAGCCTGCGGATGTTTAGGATCATTGTCAGCGGCACGCTTGTAGGCCGCAAGAGCAGTCTCTAATCGATTTAACTTCTCCGTCAGTACTCCCAAATTGAAGAAAGTCACCACATTAGTCGGATCGATCTGGCCTGCCTTCTCAAGCACCTCGATTGCTTCGGGCAACTTCTGCTGCTTTTCTAGAATAACAGCTATGCCTTGTTGCGCGGGTATACTCTTGGGATTTCTCTCCAGCGCGGCGTCATACTGCTCACGGGCGGCCGCGACCTCTCCCCTTTGTAAAAGCACCCCTGCTAAACCAACTCTAAAGAGATCTTCATCCTTCAAAGCGACAGCTTTACGCAACTCACGCTCCGCGCCTTCGAGATCTTCCCGCTTTTGATACGCTAGGCCGAGGTTAAACGGCGCCTCCGCCATTTTCGGACACAATCGTTCGGCCTCTTTGTATAGCTCCACTTCGGCATCCACTCCCTCTCCCAGAGTCACCGCTTTCTTGATTAACTGGGCTGATGTGAAGCACGGATCCTCAGCGGCAGCATATTGAGTGAACGCGCACGCCACCAAAAGCGCGACCTCGTAACCGCGTGACCGTGTGCAGATCGAGGCAAGTCCGCTTTTTAGTCTCATTAAACGATCCTACTTCTGAGCACCTATCATCTTTACAACTTCGCGCAACCGCTCCTCAGTGGTAACCGCCGCGAACCGAACAAACGCGTCGTAATCTTCTCCAAATACAACGCCCGGCGTCACAACTACTCCGCATTCACGCAAAAGAGTAGTGGCTACCGAAAGCGATCGGCTCTCTCCAATCGCCACATCAGCAGCCAACTCGCGGGGATACTCAGCCCATAAACACGCTCCCGCTTTGGGAGCCTTCAGCTTCCAGCCCAACTCTTGGAGTCCCGTCGTGAGAACTTTCAAGCGGCGCTCATACACATGGGCCGTTGGTCGTACTATATCCTCCGTCGTGGAGAGAGCCACGGTAGCGGCGTATTGAAGGGGCAAAAACAATCCGTAGTCCGCGTACGACTTCATGCGGCTTACGGCTTCCACCACTTCCGCGTCTCCCACTAGCGCCCCGACTCTCCAGCCTGGGACACTGTAGGCTTTCGACAAAGAGTAGACCTCCACACAACGAGCTCCTGATTGCCGCGCATGCAAGGCGCTCGCCGCTGGCACTCCGGAGAATGTCATCTCTCCATAAACGAAGTCGTTGATAACAACGGCGTCATGGGCGGCGCAAACTCGCCCGATCTCTCGCCACCAATCCCTGTCTACCAGCGCGCCAGCGGGGTTGGATGGAAAGTTCAACAACACAACTCTAGCTCGTGAAGCCATCAGCAGCGTCGACAACTTCTGGGAAGCTTCACTTGGATCCGGAGAGACATGCCATGGTATCGCTGTAGCTCCGGCCAAGGCGATCGCTGAGGGATGCGCTGGATAAGAGGGAGCCGCCACGACAACAGAGTCTCCAGCCTTCACCAATACGCGTAACGCGTGAAACGTGGCATCTTTACTGCCCAGGCAGACGCACACTTGCGTTTCTGGGTTCAGGGAAATCTCAAATCGCGTGGAGTACTTAAACGCGAACGCGTCTCTGAGTCTCCTAACACCGCGCGAAACAGCATAGCGATGATTGGTGCCTTTGGTGACTGATTCCAGCAATCGATCGAGAACTACTCGTGGTGGCGCCATATCCGGATTGACCATCGACAGGTCCCACACGGCCTGGCCATCAACAACGCGCCGGTGTTGAATCGAGCGAAGTTCTTCCAAGGCGCCATGTAACTGAGCCTGCCGCGGGTCTACCAAGGGAACGGGAACTGAAATCATGTTCGGGGAATTTTTGTCTGATATGGGTTCTACAAGCGCGTTCATAGCTGTCAGATGTCGGGAAATTGTCCGTATTCAAAAGCTCACGATCAATGCTCAAAAGCTCATGAGGTGAGCGATCAACACCGATTGCGCTAGCCGTCTTTCCTTCGCCCCTTTCACACCGGCGCGGCGTGACTAGACAAAGTGCGGTTCTATGCCGGTATCGCTCGGTCTTATCAGACGACCGAATCTCCGCAATGGGTGATACTATGGACCTCCGCAAGATTCAACCATTTCATGGCCCAAACCGAACGCCGCTATCTGAAACCTTACAGCGCTCACCGACCAGACACGCGAAAGAGAAAACGAGTCTCGTATCGGCGCCACTGAAGGCCAACCCAACCTTCCCCGCGACTCTTTCGAATTAAGAGCGAGAGCGCGGAGCGATTAAGTTAAAGATATACACCGCTGGAGACACTTTGCCCTTCACTTTGATCTTCTCTGTGAGCATACCAACTTGCGGGTTCAGGTCACCGGACCGAACAGCCATGAGATGCTGTTCAGAAAGCGATATGTGCGCGTCCACTGAGAGCTTGTCACTCGACAGCTCGCCTGCTAGCCCCTCTTCAGTAGTGACACTCACATCTCGGGAAAGCGCGCTTACCTTGGGAGCATCCTCACGCCAATCAAAGAGGTACCGCTCACCTGAGTTTGATAACTCTATTAAAATACGGGCCGTTAGGTATGGCTTCAATCGAAGACCGGCTCTCTGAGCCCGGTCTGGCAACTCATCACACATGACATCACGTCCGTTCTGAATCACCTTACGAGGCGCTCGATGCTGTTCGGGCTCTTCTTCCGGCTCGTCGTCAAGATCCTCGCCAGAAATATCCTCGGCGCGACCTGCTGCCGGCTGATTAGTCCAGGTCTCATCCTCGTCATCGTCCACTGACTTCGTACGCGTGCGAGCCGCAGTGGCATCGTCCGCTACCTCGTCTATCCTAAGAGGCTGGTTGTCCTGCTCCTCTACTTCCGGCTGCTCTTGAGTTTCATCCACTGCCATACACAATCCTCATCTGGGACTATTTATCCCGCTTCAACACTCTAGCCTGTCTACCCCTAAAAAGTATACCGCCCAAAACGTTAGGGGATATTTTACTTGCGCGCATGATGTTTACCAGGCTCTTTGCTAACGCCTATAGCCTCCAGGCACCGAACTCACCAAGATTCCGAGCACGGCCACCCCCCGATTAAAGCCGTTGTCCCTTGCGATTGGAGGAATCTGTGCGGTAGCTTCACATACTTGAATTAGAAGCGCCATTTGGCGCCCAACCCGGGACGATATGACCTCAGACTCTATTATAATCGCAATCACTGGAGGCATCGGCTCCGGAAAATCAGCGGTTACGAAATTATTTGAGTCATGGGGCGCCTCAATCGTCGACGCGGACTTGCTCGCACGTGAGGTCGTGATCCCCGGATCCGAGGGACTCGAGCGTGTTTCCGCCGCTTTCTCAAATAATTTAATCCTAGCGGACGGCACCCTAAACAGACCGATGCTAGCGTCGATGATTTTTTCCGACCCATCAAAAAAGCAGCTACTCGAGTCGATCCTACACCCATTGATTCAGCAACGATGGCTCACCAAGCTTAACGAACTTAAAAGCGCCGGGGCCCAAATTATTGTCTACGTCATCCCGTTACTTTTTGAATCTCATCGACCTATGCCCGAACTGCAGAAGATAGTTCTCGTATCCGCGCCAGTTGAGACTCGCATTAAGAGGATTATGGCTCGAGATGGCCTCTCTCGAGAGATGGCAGAGCTGCGAATATCGGCGCAATTGCCCGATGTGCATAAATTCGAGCAGAGTGACTTCATTATCGTCAACGACGGTTCGCTTGAGGAACTGACAACGAAAGCGCAAGAAGTGTTTGAAGCGATTACAAGCCGTCGTCCGCCACAGAGCTAGTAATCAGCAACCGCAAAATATCGCTCAGTTCCTTGTTCAGCGAGGCGACCGCTCCAGGGATATCCCATGTTGATGTATCACGCGGCCCAACACGGTCCGAAACCGCTCGCATCTGAACACACGGCACTTGGTGCATCAGACACGTATACAGGAAGGCCGCGCCCTCCATACTAACGATATCTGGCTCATATCGCTCTTGAACCCACGCTATGCTTTGAGGATCACTCAGGACCCTATTAACTGTCACCGCGCGCACTCGAGGCAGAGGGAGAGCCTCAAGGCACTTCAACGGACGCGCACGAAGAACTCCGTTCGAAAACGGTCGTTGATCGCGGGACACAAGACCCATCTCAAATATGTCCAGAAAGCCTTCAGGCGTCTCGGCTCCGAGATCGGACACGATCTCCTCTTCAACCAAGACAATCGAGCGATGGGGGTATCGCTCGGTGAAGCTACCCGCTATCCCCGCCTGAATGACCACGTCGTACCGCGTTTGACTTAACGCCTTTGATAGCCACGCGGCACACTGCAACTGCCCCACCCCAGTCACCAAGCAATCGAACAAGGGTAGCGAATGCTTCTCTCCCGGCGCTCCCATGCGACTTGAAAAAGCACCGCGGAAGCCGGCGTCGATTATGGTCGGCTGCACCTCAAAACTCGTCGCGGTGACTAGTAATACCTTCATGGTCTAGAAATGTCCTCCTAGTCCCAAGTGGTATCCCTCAAAACTATCGCCCGAAACATAGCTAGCGCCGATGTACACGTCAGAGAAGAAGGCTCCGCTATCCTTGAATAAGGTCATCACATCCGCTCCCATCTCAAAGAGATTCACCAAGTTCAACCCCGCCGCCGCCTTGCCGCTGATATTGCTCCACTGAAAAAATGGTCGTAGCGCCAACTCTCCGCCAGCCACCTCAACACCGACTGGTTTTTTGTATTCGATTCGGTTCCACAAAAAACCGGTCGCCGAATCCACTTTTATTTTATCGCTTGTCGTGTGGATTGAATCATTCAGTAGGTGAGAAAATCCGGCTACCCACTTCGCCGTTCCTGAGCCGAGCGCTCCCTCATAGATAAATCGTATGGTGGATGAATAGGTGAGCAGATCGACCTTCCAATTAAAGAAGTCACCTCCCAACGTCTGAAGCACTGCCTGGCTGTACGGGTTATTATAGTCGTAATTATTGCGCAGCTGCGTATAGGTCACTCCGATACTCGGAACTACAAAAAAACGCTCAGACAGTCGGATGTACGCGCCCCCTCCTCCAGTAACTGAAAACAGGCGAGAAACCGAGAAATCACTCTCGCCCTCTCCATCAATGGTCGAGGCGCCGGTTGTGACTTTAAGCGTTGCGCCAGAGCTCATGACGAACGGGCGAAAAGCTGAGTCTCGTTCAGCCAACGGGATCTCAACCGGCAATCTTAGCATCTCGTACTTGGAATCCGGTTCACCCTTTCGTCGCTGGACGTATCTTCCATTCGCGATCAGGTCCTGAGAGGCGAGCAGCGTGTTGGTGTTCACCGTCTCGTTGATGACTTGATTCGCGTATTCCTCGTTGAAGATGAGCGGGGTGGTTCCGTTTTGGGACTGGGCTACGGCTGGGACCAATACAACGCACAACAGAAGCGCTAAACGCCCCACTATACCTGACCAACTGGCGTGTAGAAGACTAACTTCTCGCACCGAAACTTCTCCCTATGACCGACGACAACTGCTCTTACCCAGTGCTGGAGCGCACTGAGCGCTATTCCACGGTCAGGATGTCCTGCTCGTCATAGTTGAAAATTTGCGCGCAGCTATACAACACCGTATCTTCATCAGCGCGTGCCTCCACCGGCACATACTGCCCCGACACGACGGCATCTACCGTAAGCTTCAGTTGCGCGTCCGCCCCGTCCGTTGGCGGCTGCGCGTCATCAAGATCATTCTCATTGAACGTAAACGCGAGAAACGACTCTCCGTTAGAGCACCTCTTGATGATCGGATCCTCGTCTTTATCCCGACTACCAGGTCCGTCTATCTCCGCGGAGTTGTCGCGATAAGTCAGTTGGCGCGGCAACTTAATCACGAGGGTAACCTCCCCATCATCGTAGAAGACAGCATTCTGATCATACGAGAAGTTGACTTTGAGGATAGTCGCGCCCCCCTCGGGAATAGTCGAATCCTCCGCGGATATCTCCACAACCTCTGTTGTGCCTTCACCATAAAGATCGTCGTCCTCAGCGCACCCAACAACCCCTGAAGCGACAACTACACTGGATACAATTATCCGACTTATAAAACGCATACTCGCAACGATCTCCCTCGCCCTGGTTCGTTACTATTCCAGGGATCGATATTCCCTCCATAGTAGCGAGGCCAGGAATGATAATCCACGCAACTAATCCATTTTTCTCTCGAACTTACATAGGAAAGGTTATGTGTCGCCCACTCCGAGCACCCGCTCGCCGAGAAAAGCTCCACGGAACCATTAACTAACTCAATCCTTTGGAGAACTTATGGCAAACCTACGAATCGCTCCTCAAATCGCTGACCTATATTCACAACGCCATCCCGCAGCTGGGCTCCCCCCGACTCGAGCGGAAAAGACGCGAGGCTTTCTCACTGAGGTACTGCCGTCAGCCCTTCAGCTCGGAGTCAACGCCTGGGATTCGCGCTCGGCAAGTGGCAATCGAATCGGATCCGGGGGAGGACCGGCGACCGCTAGCATAACCACTAGTGGCCTAACCACCTTGGGCACCTCGACCCTGGCTAAAACCTCCTCAATTATCGGAGGTCTTTGGGGGGCGGCGAATTTAATCCAAGGCTGGGGACGCTCAACCCCAATGGCTGGAGCGGCCAACGGTCTAGCTGTAGGCGCCACTATTGGAAGCATCGTGCCTGGTATCGGGACCGCTATCGGCGCGGTCGCGGGGATGGTCGTGGGCGGCTTGATTGGGAGCATCACGAGCGGAAAACACAAAGACCAAAAAGTTCGTGACGCGGTCAGGGAGAACTTATTGAGCGCTGGAATCATCGATGACAATTACTCAATCGGCCTAGCGGACGGCTCACGATACAATGTCGGCATAGACGGCGGCCCAAAGGAGGAATTCGGGGGGCGCAGACCGTTTGAGATCGACTCTTCAAATCCGATGGCTCAGTACGCGGTCGCTTGGATTAATCCACTCGTTCATCTCGGAATCGGGGGCAATGAGAAGATTAAGACCGATTTCGTCGGCTACTTCGCTAACGCCGCCATGAGCAACGCCAAGACCCTCGAAGATGTTCGGGACAACGTGCACGCGATCTTTGGGCAGTTCGGGGTGAATGATGAGACGCTCTCGCGAGGAATCGTTTCCGCGGCCCAACAAGGGCTACTAGACGAGCAAACCGCGATGGCCTATCTCGGTGGAATCGATGAGCGACGAAACGTGGCTGACAGCAAGTTAGAAAACGCCGCGTGACTAGCCGGCTCCACGGCAAGCAAAGAGGGTCGTGCGCGCGTGCGCCCGACCCTCTGCGTTTTTATCGCGCTACCATGATCTAATCACTGCGCTTCGATGTATTTGATTACACGCAGATATCGAACGGAGCCGATACCGTCACGAGGTGCTGCCAATCATCTTCTCCGACCATTCGATACTCGACACCATAATCAAGTCGTATGGCTTGAATCGCGGAATCACGGTCGAAATCATACCGCACGCCAGCTCCCGCCGAAAACGCGTTGTACTTCGCGCTTCCATCAAGCTGATCCAACGAGTCTCTGTCATATTCCCAGTTAAAGTTTGAGGCGTACCTGTATCCCGCGCGAACCGCGAGCCAGTCCTCAACTTGCTCCTCGATTCCAACGCGAGCGTTCATGAGATACGCGTGAGAATCTCCCCCGAAAACGACCTGATCGACTTGATTGTTGTCTCCCCCACTGTTGTCTAGGTATGAGAAATCGAGCCCTCCCGCCACCGTGGTTGAGCCCATGTGGTATTCCACTCCACCTGCCCATGTCAGGGAGAACTGATCTACATCCTGCCCCGGTCTTCCCGAAGTATACTCAAGAGAGTGCGATCCATGACCGATGGAGACTGAGCTTCCAAACGTCAGATCCTCTCCATCCCTGTACTGCATTCCTATGGTGTGAAGGAAGCTATTCGTGGATGTGTACTCATATCCAGTCGCGCTCAGATCATCGTTTTGATACGTCAGTCCGTATCCAACACTCAAACGATCTGAGATCGCCTTACCGTACGCGGCAGAGACCTGATATGTGGATGTCTCGGTATCATCAGGATCATAAGTCCAGTTTCCATCTCTACCGTACCAACCGAGTCCCAGGTTACCACTTTCGGGGAGACCATCCTTGACTGGGTTTATCGGGGTGGCACCGTACAACTGTCCACTGTGCTGCTTGTCTTTAAGTTTTCCCCCATCAGGGAATCTGTTACCTGTAATTTCATTGTATCCATAGGTAGCGGATACATCCCCATACTTCATCAGACCCAAACCCGCGGGGTTAGTCACCGTGGCCAAACTATTGGCAGTCGTCTGCATAGTCGATCCTCCGAGACCAAACATACGCGCGTCCTGTGCCTGCGTCACAAAACGTTGTTGGTTCTGTTGAAAGTAAAATTCATGCGCTTTTCCATCCGCAGAGGCAGAATCGAATCCGAACAGCACGAGACACGGGAGAATAGCAACGCTCTTCAATATTTTTGCACTCATATCGCTCCTAACAGATAAGGGTCTTGCGGGGGTTCTACGTCACCTTGCCGGGCGTGACTATGACGCAGCTCAGTGTAGCGGACACGACCCTCGGCTCCTTCCCTTCCCTCCCAGCTACCTACTTTCAGGCACCGAGTAATCCTATGTAGCCATTGCTGTTCGCTTTCCCTAAGGCCTCTCCTGCAAAGAGAGAGAGCGAGACGAGGCGGACCACAAGCGACCAACTACCTGCCCCAATAAAAACGCGCTCCGCTCGCAGGGATCCCGCAAAAGCCCGTGTTACTGGGTGCCCTTCAATGAAGCTTTAGATTTTAGCCTGAGGAGTCAGGAAAGTGTTCGTTTCAACAAAGTTTCTCTTGCATTAAGGGACGCTCCGCTTTACCCTTGCGCCATATGAATCGATCGTTTGCTTATTTTTTTAGCTACGTTGCACAGCCCTTCTGAGGCAGACGCTAATCGTACGCTAAGATTAGGCTCTGCTTCACCGCAGGGCCTTTTTTTTTGTCGCTGAGTATCAGCTCAAAGCTCGCGCCAAACTGAAAACGGTCGATTAAAAGGAGGATTTATATGGAACCCACCAAATACATCTGGATGAATGGCGGCCTCGTGCCTTGGGAGAACGCCACGGTGCATGTGATGACACACGCGTTACACTATGGGGACGGCGCCTTTGAGGGGATTCGGTTCTATAAAACATCGTCAGGGCCAGGCATTTTTCGACTGCGAGAGCACATGGAACGGCTGGTCTACTCAGCATCAGTTCTTGGAATGATCATTCCCTTCTCGATTGAACAGCTCTGCGAAGCGACCTGCGAGCTCATTCGCGCAAATGAGATCGTGCAAGGATATATCCGCCCCCTCGCCTACTACGGATACGGTGTGATGGGATTAAATCCCCGCAACTCTCCGACCGAGATGATGATCGCTTGCTGGCCATGGGGTAAATACCTGCCAGTCGAGCAGGCGGATATAAAAGTCAGCTCGTACATCCGTATTCATCCACGTTCAACGATAGCGGACGCGAAGATCTGCGGACACTACGTCAATAGCATTCTCGCCGTCCTTGAATTAAAAGGAACCAAGTACCACGAGGCTCTCTTTCTCGACAGCGAAGGAATGATCGCGGAAGGTCCTGGCGAGAATTTCTTCATCGTGAAGAATGAGGAGATTCACACGCCGCCACTGGGGACAATCTTAGCCGGAATTACGCGGTCCACGATAATCCAGATGGCTCGAGATGCGGGGATCACAGTCAGGGAGAGAGGCATATCGCTCGACGAGGCCTACGACGCCGACGAGGCGTTTTTCACCGGAACCGCTGCCGAAGTGACACCGATCGGCACGATTAACGATTCCGTTATTGGCTCGGGAAAAATCGGGCCAATTACCAATGTGCTCAAGAGTCGGTACCTCGACGCCGTGGTCGGGAATACCGATTCGTATCGGGGCTTTCTCACCTTCGCCTAAGTAAGTAACTCAATAATTTTTAGGAGACGTAGTATGACAACAAGCACTTCACACAATCCAAACACCACACTCCCTAAACTCAGGGAACAGATCGACGACCTCGATCACAAACTCCTCGCGCTTCTCACTGAGCGGCAGGAAGTGTCTCGAATGGTTGTGCAGGTTAAAGACGCCGAGACCCCGCAGAAAACCGTCAGGGATATATCTCGAGAACGCGATCTGATAAAACAACGAATCGCCGAGGCTCGCGCGCTCGGGCTTGAAGCTCACTTCATCACCCGAGTCTTTCACGAGATAATCGCGGAATCAGTTCGGTTACAACAAGATGTCCTTCAGGCCAAGCTCAACGGCACGCCGAGAACGGCTGCTATTCGCATAGCTTTTCAGGGCATCGATGGATCGTACTCCCATCTCGCTGGCAGAGACTTCTTCGCGCAATCGGAGGCGAATGGGAAGAGCGCAATACTTCCGACATTCGTGGGCTTTCAATCCTTCTCAGAGGCGGTGCGCGCCGTTGAGAACGGAAGCTGCGAGTTTGGAATCTTGCCCATTGAGAACACTACTTCCGGGGCGATAAACGACGTGTACGATCTCCTCCTCAATTCGAGGGTATCAATCGTCGGCGAGCGTAAGTTTCTCGTTAATCACTGCCTCGTGGGACTTAGTGATGTGCCCGTATCACACCTTAAGCGCATTTACTGCAGTGCGATGTCGGTCGCTGAATGCAGCTCCTTCCTTGGCTCGCTCTCATCATGCAGCACAGAGTTCTCGAGTGACTCGGCGCTCGCGGTAAAGAAGCTCAAAGATGGGGGAGACTCACTGCACGCGGCTATCGCCAGCGAAGAGGCGGCGGAGATGTTTGGGTTGCGGATCCTTAAGCGAAACATCAGCAATCAAGAGGCGAACTTCACCCGCTATTTGATAATCTCTAAAAACCCGGTAAAGGTTGATAGTCGCATTCCGGCCAAGACGTCCATTGTTATGAATACGCTCAACAAACCAGGAGCACTTGTTGAGGCGCTCATCGTATTCCGGGAACATGGGATTAACCTCACGAAACTCGAGAGTCGTCCGATCCCAAACAACTCATGGGAAGAGATGTTCTACGTCGATTTCGTTGGGAATCTAGAGAGCGAGGAGGTGAAGACGACCCTCGCCGCCCTCACCAAGTTAGTGAGATTCACAAAGGTGCTCGGATGCTATCCATCATGTGATGTTGAGCCAGCGGTTGTTGATACGTCGGATATCGCGAGCCCCCAGGCGTCAAATTACTCCTCGTTAAAAGCTACCCCAGAGACCACGTCTTCGCCGTCAGCCAAGCCAAAGGCTCCCTCCAAGGACAAGGGTTACACGCTCGTGACTCGGGAGCACAAAAGCACCAATACGGTTATTGAGGTGGGAGGCGTGAAGATCGGGGATGGAAACTTCCTCGTGATCGCCGGACCCTGCTCAGTCGAGTCGAGGGAGCAAATTATGTCGTGCGCCAAGCATGCACGCGACAACGGCGCCAGGATCCTTCGCGGCGGTGTCTTCAAACCTCGAACCTCTCCGTACAGCTTCCAAGGACTCGGTTACGAGGGGCTCGATTTATTGGTCGAGGCGGGAAAAACCTACGGAATGCCCGTAATCACCGAGGTCATGACGACTGAGGATGTCGATCGTGTCGCTGAGAAGGCGGACATTATCCAAATCGGGGCGCGAAATATGCAAAACTTCAGCCTGCTCAAAGTTGTTGGGCAGACTCGCGTTCCTATTATGCTCAAACGCGGCATGAGTTCTTCGATCGAGGAGCTACTGCAGGCTGTGGAGTACATCTTGGCGGGAGGTAATCAACAGGTCTTCCTGTGCGAACGAGGCATCCGAACCTTTGAGACGGCGACTCGTGGAACACTCGATATATCGGCTGTGCCAGTACTCAAAGCTCGAACGCACCTCCCGATCTTCATCGATCCCTCGCACGCCGCCGGAGTCAGGGAGCTGGTTTCGCCCCTCGCTTTGGCCGCCAAAGCGGTGGGAGCTGACGGTATCATCGTGGAGTTCCATCCCGAGCCAGAAAAGGCGTTAAGCGATGGTCCGCAGGCTCTACGCTTCCCGCAGTTTGAGAAGCTCATGGCGGACCTTCGTAAGCTGGAGGTATAGATTGTGAGAACATTATCAGTCGCTAGTGCCGCCGAGAATTCCCACTCATCCATATGGGTGGGTCAGGGACTAGTGTCACGCGCGGCCGAGCTTCTCGATCTGGCTCAATACTCGTCTGTCGTCGTTGTGTCCGACCGTGGCGCGCGCGCGGCGACACAACAAGTCGCGGATTCGCTTAACCTTAGCGCTGACAGAATCCTTGAGTTGCCTGGCGGAGAAGTATGCAAGTCAGTCGAGACACTGGGTCGCGTGTGGGAGTTTTTGATCGACTCCCGGCTCGATAGACGGTCACTGGTAATAGCCATCGGTGGCGGCGCGATTACGGATCTAGTTGGATTCGCCGCCGCCACCTATATGCGCGGCGTTTCGTATGTGGCTATTCCAACAACGCTGCTAGCGCAGGTAGACGCTAGCATTGGCGGAAAGACGGGGATCAATCTTGGGGGAATCAAAAACGTCGTAGGTGTCATTCGCCAACCGAGCGGAGTCATCATCGATACCGACACCCTTGGCACGTTGCCCGAGCGAGAGCTACGCTCAGGATTCGCTGAAATCGTTAAACATGGACTAATCGCTGACAGAGCTTACTTTGACCGAGTGGTTTCGCGTCCCTTCACACATTGGAGCGGAGACGAGCTGGTCGAAATAGTATTCCGCTCGTGCGAGATTAAACGCGCGAAAGTGCAGGCGGATGAGCGGGAATCGGGAGAGCGAAAGAGTCTGAACTTCGGTCATACCCTCGGTCACGCCATCGAGGCGATAGCGTTAAAGCGTGAAATGGCGATAACTCACGGTGAAGCCGTCGCTATCGGCATGCACGCGGCGACATTCCTGTCGTGCGCGATGGGCACTTGCCCGGCGGCGGATCTCGAACGTGTGGTCAAGGGGCTCATCACCGTGGGATTGCCTATAAGGCTCTCTACATCTCAGAATCAGGGCGATCTGCTTCAACTCATCGCTGTCGACAAAAAGAATGTTGGTGGAGAATCACGGTGGACTTTACTAACTGGTTTAGGAGCATGTGTCTGGGATCGTCCCGTCTCTGAGGAACTGGTGCGTCAAGCGATAGCGCTCATTCAACCTTGCTCTTAACCAATTATGTCACAGATAACTCTTCACTCACCCACACAACCGATTGTCGCCTCAGTCGCCGTACCCGGCTCCAAGAGTTACACGAATAGAGCTCTCTTGATGGCGGCTCTCGCCTCTGGGACAAGTCGCCTTACGTCTGTCTCCCCCAGCACCGATTGCGAAGCGTTAGTTCGCGCGTTGAGAACCCTTGGGGTCTCTGTCACGGAGCCAAACGCCTCCACCATCGTAGTAGATGGATGTGGTGGTAATTTCAGCCAAACGCGCGCGACCATCGATGTTGGTCCAGCTGGCACTACGATGCGTTTCCTTACCGCCTTGTGCGCGGCTATTCCGGGAATCGAAGTTACGCTACGAGGCTCTGAGCGTATGCATATTCGGCCGATCGGTGACCTCGTAGAAGCGTTGCGCCAGGCGGGCGCGGCGATCGACTATCTTCTACGAGAGGGTTGCCCCCCACTAAGACTTCACTCTACTCATCCCCTCAAAGGACGAGGCATCTCTTTGAATGGTTCTACAAGTAGCCAATTCATATCCGCGTTACTCCTCGCCTCACCTCTCTTCGCGGAGGGGCTGGACGTAACGATTCAAGGCACACAGATATCCACATCCTACATAGACATGACAATTCAAAGCCTCGCTGATTTCGGTGTCGAGGTCTCGCATACCAACTATGCGCGTTTCGAGGTCCCGCCAGGCCAAACATTTCGCGCTCGCGACTACCGAGTCGAGGGGGATGCCTCCGGAGCCTCATACCTTTGGGCGCTGGCCGCGATATCAGCAGGAACTATTACGGTCCATAATATCAATCCTGGCTCTGCCCAGGGTGACATCAACTTCCCTGCCCTTCTGGAGAAGATGGGATGTTCCGTTCGCAAAGACGCTCGCTCTATTACTGTTTCAGGCACCAATCACCTGCGATCTATCGAAGCTGACATGTCACTTATGCCAGACACCGCGCAAACCCTCGCCACTGTCGCCGCGTGCGCTGAAGGAACGACCGTAATTCGTGGCTTAAGCACGCTGAAGGTGAAAGAAACCGATCGCCTCGAGGCGCTGCGAGCCGAGCTCTCAAAGATGGGCATTCAGGCCGACACAGGTCCAGACTATATCGCTGTTCACGGAGGCACCCCGCGACCAGCGCAAATCGCAACCTACGATGACCATCGAATGGCGATGTCATTTGCGATTCTCGCCGTCCGAACGGGAAACCTACGGATCATTGATCCGAAGGTCGTTGAGAAATCCTTCCCCGATTTTTGGCAGACTCTTGCCTACCTAGGCATTCGCTCAGAAGGAGAAGAGTGAGAGCCAGGAGTCCTCTGTCGCGCGACTTCTCAGATAAAGAAGCCTCAGCGTCGACACTGGAGGAATACGGCTCTTCAACATCGCCTTGGCGCAGACCCGAATGGAATGGTAAAGAAGAGGTGATATATGCTGATTAATGCCGAACTCATTGAGTGGTCCGCTGTCGTAGTGCCAACTGCTCTGGCTTTACTATTCCTGGCCTTGCGCGCGAACAACATTCAGATCTGGTGCGTCAAGGTGATCGGGTCGTCCGCGGTGGCGTTCGTCAGTATTGGGTTAACATTAATGCGCCTTACGGCTCAGTGCGCTCCACAACTTTCGCTATGTGATGCCCCTCGCATGACCATAGATCGAGTACCAGGAATGATTAGGGTGTGCCAACTCTGCGTAGATCCCTCGGGATCCTCTTTTTGGGTGAGAGCGAATGAACTCGAATTACAAGCTCAAGCGATGGCCGCCGCCCTCTGCTTAGGCGCGAGCTTACTTGTGACCGTTCATTTTATTGTTTGGTGCAAAAAGCACGTGTTCTCTAGCTAACGAGCCCATCGACGAGACTCTCAAAGGAATCCACTACCGGAAAGCCGTTGCTCTCAAGACGACTACGACTCTCCCCTCCTCTCGCCACGAGAATACAGCGCGCGGACAACTCTCGAGCCACCTCCGCGTCATGTGACGAATCACCTACAATCGTAATATCCTTTCCGCTCACGCCCATGAGGCTCGCGAGTTGTACGCCCTCCTGTACCTTGCTATCACCTCGATCGTGAGCGATGCCGGCGACCTGATCAAAGAAGCGCCCGACCCCATGATTCGCCACGGATTCCACTAACACCTGATGAGGCAAGGCCGAGAGCACTGCTTGTCGACTTCCACGTTTGCGCAGCGCCTCTAACGTCGTTATGGAGTCATCATGCAACTGAATCGAGGGAACACGCTGGCGATAGGCCTCGTGCCATTCCCGAGCGACTACCTCAAAAGGGTGTCTATCGAAATCAAACCCTATCCGTTCATACATCTCCCGCACGGGGTGTCGATACAGTTCACGATACTCATCAAGGGTCACAGGAGCGTGCCCACGCGCGGTGACAAGTAGATTGAAAACCTCGCAAAGAACTGGGGCGTCGTTAACCAATGTTCCGTTCCAGTCCCAAAATACCACTTTCATATCGATTCGTTCCACCTCGTACGTCCTTCGAATCGTATCCTACGAGAACACGGAGCGTCTACTTTTCTCTTGGGCTCAAGCGTTACCGCTATTATACTCACGGAATGTCGTTCTCCCCATCACGAGATCCGCAACAGAATCCAAACGATAACGAGGCGCGCGCTGACCTTGAGCAGGAAGTCAGTACCCGCGTCACGGAATTCCTAGTCCGCTGTCATCGAGGCTTCCACGAAGTACACGACTCACGGCTTGAGAACGCCTTCGAAGCGCGGGCGCGATCTATTTACGGGCTCGACCGCTACAGTTTTGGGGATATTGATGTTCAGGTGAGCGCCATGTACGAGTGCGATGATGAGGCCGTTATCGCGCTGATTCACGTTCGAGATGATGTTGGCGTCGAGCTATACCCGGATCTGCGCAGAGATGTGCTCTTTGAATACGCCTTACACACCGAGAAGGCGGGAGTCGTGCTTGAGCCCCTTCAAAGCGCCAGCCAGGCCACGCTGGTCGCGCCCGATGGGAATCCACGAACCGCGAGGCTACTTCCCTTCTTCTCTGACCAGGCGTATCAGGAACTCGATCGACATCGGAGCTCGGCGGTGTTGCGACTGAAGGCTCTTAGGAGCATCGATAGCACCTCATGCTATCCTGTTGGCGAACCGAGCCTCCTTGTTAACCTGATGTTTCGAACGATTCGTGACGAACTGTGTCAGCGATTCATCGGCGACCCAGCCCAACGAGAGGTCTATACCCTTCCGACGAGTATTCAAGATATCGAACAAAGGGAGCCGGGAATCTACGATATCCGCATCGCTCGACTCCGCCTTGAGAAAGGCACGAGCTCGATTACGGTTCCTCTTACTGAGGAGATTCATCGTGTCTCCTTACAATTCAACCGATTCTTCGGTAAAATCGAACGCCAGTACGTTGGGCTACAGGACAAAACTTGAGCTCTCGGTTGTCAAAGTGACGAGAGGAAGGCTACGTTACGGAAGTCGGAAGGTTCTCAACTAATGCGCAAAGTAGCTCTCATTGGATTCATGGGCTCGGGAAAGAGCTCAGTCGCCCCTCTTCTCGCGACCGCGCTCGGGTATCGCCTTGTGGACGTGGACAGCGAGATCATCTCACGTTCGGGGCTACCCAGCATCCGCGATATATTCAGCGCTCGTGGCGAGCCTTTTTTCCGCGATCTGGAAGCCGCGGTGGCGGAGTCTTTAACCGACACTGCGCATGTAGTCGTCTCCACTGGCGGTGGTATTATCGGGAGACACACCAACATCGAGCACCTCAGGATGAACGGTGGGGCTATCATTTTTTTACGGACACGGTTCGAGACAGTTACGGCTCGAATATCGGACTTCGCGTCCAGACCGCTATTTCGCGATATAGATCGGGCGCGTACCCTCTACGCGGAACGACAGCAACTTTATAAAGAGTACGCGGACTTGGTGGTTGACACCGACGATAAGACTCCCGGACAGGTATGCGATGAGATCGTGGCGACGCTAGGAACTTTATCATGATAGACGCGCCATCAAGCCCTTCATTATGCCTTATTATAGGCGATCCGGTCGCCCACAGCCTTTCTCCGCGAATGCACAACGCCGCGTATCGGGAGATGCACATTAATTACGTCATGGGCGCGGCGCGAGTGCCCGAGGAATCGCTAGCCGACGCGATAGCCGGAGTTCGTTCTCTAAATATTCGGGGACTAGCGTGCACGATGCCTCACAAGGTCTCCATCTGCCATCTCCTGGATGAGTTGGATCCTGTCGCGAGGGCTATCGGCGCGGTCAATACTGTCGTGTCGGACAACGGCAAATTAATCGGGTTCAACACGGACTGGCTGGGCATCCTTCGTCCACTCGAGTCTCACATAAACCTGCGTGACAAACGCGTAGCGGTACTGGGCGCGGGGGGCGCCGCTCTGGCGGCGGTCTACGCGTGCGTCTCAGTGGGAGCTTCTGTCACTATCTTCAATAGAACCGTCGCCAACGCCACACCTCTCGCGAAACGATTCGACGTCGAGGTCGCTCCCTTAAGTGATTCAAGTGAGCTAGCGGGCTTTGAAGTGATCATAAATACGACCTCAGTCGGTATGTCGCCAAACACCTGCCAGTCCCCGATCACCGAGTCCCAGATCCGCTCACACCACGTTATCTTTGAGACGATCTACTATCCACACCAGACGCAGCTTCTGCGGCTCGCCACCTCAAAAGGCGCCACTGTCCTACGAGGGCTCGATATGTTCCTTGAGCAAGGCGCAGCCCAGTTCGAACTGCATACCGGTGTCAAGGCTCCTCGTGAGACGATGAGAAATGAAATATCCTCGCCCCTCGTGACCTAGCGGTCGATTTGACATATACTGTCCGCTTATCGTTATCCAACTAGCTTTGACATCTTATGCGATCTTCGCGAATCGACAACAAGTACTGCCTCCCGATAATCAAGCGCACTCGCGCCGAGGTTAACGCTACTATCGAGGCGCATATCAACACCTTCAGATATCTAGAGGTATGGCTCGACTATATCGACGATCTTGACTCTGGATACGCGTCGTCTCTCGTGGGTCTCTATCCCCACAGACTCATCATGATATTTCGGCGTCAGAACTTGGAACCGACCCGCATATCGAGCGAAAAACGGTTTGAGATTCTCAAAACCCTCTCCCGAAAGCAGGTGCTGGTGGATCTCGACATATCCACACAAGCCGAGGATATCACGAGGCTACAAAGTGAGCGGATTCCCATTAAGAGCATCTTGTCGTACCACAATTATTCCTTCACTCCATCTGACACGGAACTGCGATCAATTACCGACCGCATAGAGGGCTGGGGGGCTTATATCACCAAGATATCCACATTTTGTCCGATGCAGCGCGACGCGTTACGACTACTCTCGCTCCTTATTGACCTTCGAGAATCAGGTCGCAAATGTATCGTTCTTGGAATGGGCAAGCACGGCGTTATTACTCGGGTTTTCGGCCAGATGTGGGGCAATGAGATGGGATTCGCCCCGCTCGCGCCGGATCAGAAGTCGGCTCCAGGACAGATTACAGTTGATAAACTAGACTCGATTTTTCAGGCTCTTGGATGATAGACTGCCACAAAAGGAATTAGCACAGTGGCAGGCAGCTCATTAGGTCATCTCTTTCGCGTTACGACATTCGGTGAGTCACACGGCGGCGCCGTAGGTGTCGTGGTGGATGGCTGCCCCCCCGGGATACCGCTCTCGGAGGCTGACATTCAGCGAGACCTCGACCGACGTAAGCCAGGACAAAGCGACATCACAACACCCCGCAAGGAACAGGATACGATTCAGATCAGTAGCGGTGTATTTGAGGGGCGAACGACTGGAACCCCAATCGTGATGCTCGCCTTCAACCAGGACGCGCAGTCACAGGATTATAATCATCTCAAGGATGTCTATCGACCCTCGCACGCCGACTTCACCTACTCAGCCAAGTATGGGCTAAGGGACTGGCGAGGCAGTGGTAGAGCTTCCGCGCGCGAGACGCTCGCTCGAGTCGCGGCTGGAGCGATCGCCCGCAAGTTTCTTCATACCACCCTTGGAATCGAGATCCTAAGCTATGTGGAGCAGGTCGGCGGCATACGAGCAGATGTCGCGCCTGAGTCCGTGACCGCCAAAGCGATTGAAGAGACTATTGTACGCTGCCCTGAGATTGCCACCGCACTGCGTATGATAGAGTTGATTCGGCAAGTTCAGCAGGATGGTGATTCAATTGGCGGCGTTATTCGTGGAGTCATCCGCAAAGTGCCAGCGGGACTCGGCGAACCCGTCTTCGACAAACTGCACGCCGACCTCGGCAAAGCCATGTTGAGTATCAACGCCGTGAAGGGATTTGATATCGGACTTGGCTTTGATTGCGTGCACCTCCGCGGGAGTCAACACAATGATCCATTTAAGCGCGAGGAGGACGGGTCCATCACGACCGCCACCAACAACGCCGGCGGGGTGCTCGGGGGGATATCAACAGGGCGGGATATAATTTTTCGAGTGGCGTTCAAACCGGTCGCCACGATCGCTAAAGAGCAACACACCGTCGACACTACTGGGAAGCCAACAACGCTATCCGCCTCAGGCAGACATGACCCTTGTGTGCTTCCGCGAGCCGTTCCTATCGTCGACGCGATGGCGGCGCTGGTTATCATGGATCACTACCTGCGCCACAAGGCGCAAAATCTCCGTAGCTAACGAGCACTGCTTTGGAGCGCGGAGCTTCTAGCTCCGCTTAAGGCTAATATTACTGATGGGTCGATTCTTTTGAGCGGAGCTGGAAGCTCCGCGGTCCCAGTGGGCTCCTCTCAGAGCAGACATCGTCTATGTTAGAAACGTATGCTGTCGCTACCTTTATGGGGACCCACATTACATCTCTTCAGCTACCACCAACCAGGAAGGAGTCGGGCTATAAGCGGGATTCTGTTCTCGACGATCATTCATCTGGACCCGCCGTTGCCAACGGGTTCTAGCGACACTACCCGAAGGACCGGTGCGAGTAACACCGTCTATGTTGCCATAGAGCGCCTTCCTATTCGGTCTTGCTTCAGCTGGGGTTTACCAAGCCACGGAGTCACCCCCGTGCTGGTGAGCTCTTACCTCACCGTTTCACCTTGTCCGGCTCCGTAAACGGAGCAGGTCGTCTTCTTTTCTGTGGCACTTTCCGTCGGTCACCCGACGCCGCCGTTAGCGGCCAACTTACTCTTTGAAGTCCCGACTTTCCTCTCGGATGTTACTCCAAGCGAACGTCCACCCAACTCCTTCCTGCTTGATGGTTTACTCCGCGGGGAGCTTGAGGATCCGACCGCAGCCAATACACTTTACCACATCTCCGCGAGAGATCTGAACTACCACCTGAGGTCCAAGCTTCATGTGACATCCAGCGCAGTTCTCTCGATTGACAATATCCACCACCGGATTTGAGGGAAACTTCGCCGCGATTCTCGCGTACAGCGTTAAACTCTGATTGTTTCCAACCGCCTGCGCCTGGTTCGCTCGTTCAGCCTGCAGTTCCTGAAGGCGCGCTTGTACGCCTGTTACCATCTCTGAAGACGCCTGCTCGAAAGCCGCCAACTCGTCCTTGAGCCCCTTCATGGCGCTCTCCACTTCCTGAATATCCTTGTCTAAGGCATCTATCTCTCTAAGCAGCCCAAGCAGCAACTCCTCACGCTGCCCTATCTGTTTCGAGACGTAATCGATCTCTTTTTCCGCCGCCTGTTGGAGCTTGTAATTATTAAGAGTTCCGAGAGCCCTACGCCGATCGTTGATACGTTCGCGTTCAACCTTAATCCCCTTCTCCTCACGGGAACTGAGGGACTTCTTCTCGGTCGCGACTTTCACTCGGGCCGAGCGCTTCAGCTCGAGGGCGGTAATCGCTTGCGTTCTCGCGACTCTCTCGTTGTCGATACCTTTCAGTTGAGCTTGAAGCCCCGCTATCTGCACATCAAGCTTACTGATTTCAATTATTAAGTGCAGAACAGGAGGGGGGGGCGTTGGTGTAGCTGACATGAGAACCTTGCGTTATGTACGTATTTTCACTCTGAAGGATGATGGTAGACTGCGCAATCACTCAAGTATATGCAAGATCTCCCTTTCTAGGGTTAAGTTTGCTTTCCAAGAGGAAAACTCAGCTCTGCCCCCCTTACAGAGGGTTGCATCGACAGACATAGAATTGTATCAATACCGCCTCTATGGAGTAACCAGTTGGGTGGCGCCTGAAGATCGAAAAGGTTGAAAGGGCGTGGCGTTCTGTTAGTATTCCCTACGTTTCTTCCGTAAGGCCCTGTAGCTCAGTTGGTTAGAGCGGCCGGCTCATAACCGGTAGGTCCCTGGTTCAAGTCCAGGCGGGGCCATTCCTTTTCCTCCAAAATCTCAACTTGAACCAGGGAGCAATCCTCTCAAAACGCGAGCTAGCGAGCGTATTCTCGTGAGCGACGCGAAGGACGCCGTGGCGTCCGCAGCTTGGAGCGAACAAAACGCGCCTGGTTCAAGTCCAGGCGGGGCCATTCCTTTTCCTCCAAAATCTCAACTTGAACCAGGGAGCAATCAGTAAAAGATGCCAATGCTGTTGGCACCTGCTGGACCGCGGAGCTTCTAGCTCCGCTTAAAAACTCGTCTCATCATTCATGCGACCCCTAGCGGAGCTGGAAGCTCCGCGGTCCAAAACATGCATGGTTCGAATCCATGTGGGGTTATTCTTTGCCTTTAAGAATCTGCACTTGAACCCGGGAACGGATTAACATAATCACTTATCATCGCCCAGCGCTCGCGAGTGCTTTCGATGAAACGCTAGTAGACACAACACCGCTATTGGAATCCAAACGAAGTAGTGCTGTTCGTTATATCCAGTAAGGGACTGCGCGATAGCGAGCCCTTCTATCGCGCCTACCACCACTAGCGCGCTGAAGCGTATCTTCCGGTCTTTGCAAGCCAATGCGTCTCCCGCTGCGACAATCATTCCGACGAGTATGAGCGATTGGTCATATAACCATCCGTATGCGCCCGTGAGAAGCGCGATTGATGTTATCGTCGGAAACGTTGTGCGCCATCTGATGATTGGCCGATACCGAGCGTAAAAAAACGTCACCGCGCCTAAACTCGTTAAAGGCAGACATATCATCGGCCATATCGGTACGCCACGTACCGCGTCAGCCAAGATAATCCGTACCCATGTGCTGAGCGTCGCCGTTTTCCACGCTACTGTGGGCACCGCGCCCACTACCGAGCGTGGGTTCAGCAAGGCTGATAACCACCACAGTAGCGCTTGAGGCGCGAGAGTCATAACGATGAGGCACAAGACCGACAGGCTGCCAATCAGCCCGAACGTAAATCGCCATCGATCCTTGACTGTTAACCGCCACCACCACAGAAACACCGCCGGCATTAGAAAGAGCATTAGGTGCGGCTTAAGCGTCAGCGGCACCAAAGAAACTCCCGCCGCGAGGATCCTTCCCCTTCCCTCAAAGTACAAAAACATTACGGCACTCAATGTGAGCAGCAATGAAAGCTGTCCCCAATACAGACTATCCAGCACCGGGAGAAAAAAAAGCGTAAGCAATCCGCTCAACAACAACGGCACATCTGGTCTGTTTATGGCTCGTGGCATGAAGTACGCCAGAAACAGAGCTATACCCAATTGATATAAAAACCACAGCGCCGCTGCCTGGTCGAAAGGAAGCGATAGTACGGGGGCTAGAAGAATGGGGGTCCAAGGAGGAGCCCATGTGGTGTCAGCTCCTCCCGCCCCCAGCCCGTCCTGAACCGCGCGCATCAACGCTCCGTCATACGGATTCATTCCTCGACGGAGGAGGTCCCATGCCCCCCAGTACTGCGAGAAGTCATGGGTACCCGCCACGCCAAGTGGAAATCGCATCACGCCACACAATACAAGCGCATACGACACGCAGACATACCCCAAGGCGAGTATGGGCCCCCGAATGTGGTTGACGCCTCGCATCATGTAAGTCAGGGCCGGTCTCAGTCAGTTAATCTACTCGAGGTTCTAATTAAGCCGAGCCCCTGGAACTATCCCAAGAATAAAATCGAGCACCGAACGCGTTTGTAAATTCGTGTTATCACCGGCGACGCCAATATCTGGCACACAGGTGTTTGGTCCTGAGCGTACCACCGCGACTATTCCATACTCGCCATTAGCGCCCTGTCGAACTACCGGACCTCCCGAATCACCGCTGCAAGTGTCACCACTACCATCACTAATCGTTTGAATACTCTCGTCGCTTACCCCATTAACATCCAGAAATGTCGCCTTGAGCGGCTTTCCGCCACTTTCAACGCGCTCTACGATATCGTCGCCTTCCTCATCGAGACCGTAGCCATACGCAACGACTTTGTCTCCCTTGTTCACGTCAATTGACACCTCAATTGGCGCCGGAGAAATAGGCGCATCCTCATTGAGCGTAATTATCGCCACATCAAATGGAGAGATACCACTCGCGGAATACTGTGGATGCGCTCGCGCTGTCTTGGTCTCAGCCGAAAAGCCCTTCGTCGCCACGACAATTCGATTACCACGCGGCGGTAAACAATGTGCGGCGGTCAGCACATGTCTCGTTGAGATAAAGGTACCCGTGCAATATCCCGACTCGGTCGCGACTCCAGCGACCTCGATCGGTCGGGTTTCGCACTGCTCTCCTCCAGCAATCAAGAGGCTGGTACAAGGATCTCCCCCGTCGTCCGATCCGCCGCCACATCCTTGCAAATTGATGCTCGCCAGCAAACAACAGACTCCCGCGATAATCACACAATTTGTTCTCATACCCCACTCCCTCTATCTCTCTTCAATTAGCCGAACCGTGACGTCAATCGATATTCTTTTTCTCTTCGGGTGGTTATACTCAGAGCCCGAGCCCTCACGCACCGGATAAAAAGCTCACTATCCAAAAGAACTTTGTACTACCAACCACACAAACAACGGTACGACGCCCATTACCGCTCCAAGACACTATCGCCAGAGGACCCACCGCACATTAGATTTCAGAAACTATTATGCCAGGATTGCGCTAACCAACTAAAATCATTTACAGAAAACACCCTCCTGCGGTTGAAATCCCCGCCCTGCCGTGCTACCTCTAACGCTTCGAAAAGTTCGTCGGGAATCACTTTCACTTCGATTTTTACACTAAAGAGGATTCAATGGGTTTCACGTGCGGCATCGTCGGTCTTCCTAACGTTGGCAAGTCAACGATCTTCAACGCTCTCACGTCCGCGAAAGCGGCTGCCGCTAACTTTCCTTTTTGCACAATCGAGCCAAATACGGGTGCTGTACCTGTTCCAGACCCCCGTCTGGAGGTTCTCGCTGGAATAGCGAAATCGGCCAAGCTCATTCCCACACAGATCACATTCGTTGATATCGCGGGACTCATCCGAGGAGCGTCGAAAGGCGAGGGTCTCGGAAACCAGTTTCTCGGTCACATTCGAAGCGTCGACGCCATAGCTCATGTCGTTCGGTGCTTTGATGATGAGAACATCGTGCACGTTGATGGATCAGTTAACCCGCGTCGTGACGTCGAAACCATTGATACTGAGTTAATCCTCTCAGACCTCGACGCGGTACAAAAACTAAAATTCAAAATTGAGAAAGCCGCCAAGACTGGGGACAAGACGGCGAAAGGTAAACTCGCCTTGACCGAGGCGCTCGAATCCTGGCTCGGAAAGGGTAACCCGGCGCGCACTCTCAGCAGCTCTGGGCAACTACCAGGGACACCAGAGGACTACGCCGAGATAGCGAGCAATCTGCTTACGTCGAAGCCCGTTTTGTTTGTGGCGAACGTTCCTGAGAGTGAGATTGCTCGAGAGCCTCAGCTTGGCGGAGGGCTTCCAGTTGACGCTCTTGCCGCGTACGCGAAAGAGCACAACGCTCCAATGGTTGCTATTTCAGGACAAGTAGAGGCTGAAATCGCCGAGCTCAACGCCGAGGAACGAAAGGAGTTCCTTGCGTCGCTTGGTGTTACCACCTCGGGACTCGACCGCCTAACAGTCGCCGGATACCAGCTCTTGAACCTGATAACCTTTTTCACGGTCGGACCAAAAGAATGTCACGCGTGGACCGCGCAAGCGGGCAGCAGCGCCCCTCAGTGCGCCGGAAAGATTCACTCTGATTTCGAGCGAGGCTTTATACGAGCCGAGGTGATCGCGTACACCGACTACGTTGAGGCGGGTGGTGAAGTGAAGGCGAAAGAAGCGGGCAAGATGCGCACAGAAGGCAAAGAATACGTCATGAAAGACGGCGATATCGTCCACTTCCGCTTCAATGTGTGACATCCGAGGGTCATGAAATCCCCGAACATCACTAATAGTGAAACGCTCTCGAACGGTATACCCGCTAACAGCGCTGTTCCATCGCGATCATTCTCCTGGCTTCGGCGCCTAACCATCGCTGACGCGGTTTCAGTTACTCTCTTGGGCTTCTACCTCGTTTGTTTTCTCTGGGGCAGTTCGCCCAACGCTCACGGAATCGCTCAATACTGGTTTCATCACGATTGGGTTACTGATGACTCAACACAGCAAACCTATCCCTTCATCCGAGCGATAAGACCTGGCGCGTTTGAGAACGACTTCGCGAGTCGGATGATGTTTAATTACATCCCTCCGCTGCACTATTGGTTGGGGTACGGCATTACGCTTCTTTCAAAGGACCCCGTAATGACGGGACACTGGCTAATGCTGTTGCAGGTAACTCTCACCGCTAGCTTCGTGTACGGCGCGGTCAGATATCTCACGGGGAGCGTCACGCCGGCTTTGTTCGCGGTGGCCTGGCTGATTCACACCCGCCATATCATTCAACGAATAACCGCGGGACTTCCTCGCGGCTGGGCGGCGCCCGTCATCGCCGCGTTTCTTTTTTTCGCCGTTCGAGGCAATAACCTGGGCGTTTTGGGATTGATAGCTATCGGCTGTCTCATTCATCCACCATCTGTGGTGGCTGTATGCCTGGCATACGGCATCTTTCTCTTATGGGGGCTCGCTCTCCCTTCAACCCGATCCAGAACCGTGAGACCCTTTATTCATTTCTGTGCACTTGGTCCGATATTTATCGCGATTACGGCCTGGGCAGTCGCGAAGCCTAGAGAGTTTGGGAGCATGGCGACCTACCAAGAAGCTCTCTCACGTCCTGAGTTCTCAGCCAGAGAACCACGTGGACGCTTCCCCTTTGTGCCCTTCAAGCCGGCAATTAAAGAGGTGTCATCGTTCGCGCTCCAATCTTTTCACAGCCCCCGACTCTACGAGTCTCCCGGAGTGTGGAAGCGTAACGGTCTCACCCTCGTCATCGGGCTCGCTCTCTCACTCACCCTTGTTGGGGCGACGCGACGAGTTACGGCGTTTCCCGCGGCGCTCCTGGCGTACGGACTCGCTTCAGCGGCGGTCTATGTCGCGTCTAGAGTCTTCGCGTTTAAGCTATTCGTCCCGGATCGACACTTACAGTTTCCGTTCGCGCTCCTTTCCATTGTGGCGTTCTCGACGGCTGTATGGCGCGTTTTTGTAAAGCCCCATCAACCCACACACGCGTTAGAGCGTATATCGCATCGAAAATCTCTCGTTGGTCTCGCGGGACTCGGCGCGCTCGGCCTCTTCATATATTCGGGCTCTGGCACAGGTCT
Source organism: uncultured delta proteobacterium (assembly GCA_903904735.1). GTDB lineage: Bacteria > Bdellovibrionota_C > UBA2361 > UBA2361 > OMII01 > OMII01. Next base: position 28,311 of record CAIVDM010000026.1, on the reverse strand, counting down.
CTACGGCTCAGCGAACTTCAATTACCACCGACTCAAGCGAGGAAAGGTGTTTGAGTGGGTGAAAGCGAATACCCCACCGGACGCGATCGTGGCCGGTGAGCCAATATTCATCGACCCTGTTCAACTCTTTGGGGAGAGAAACGGATTCATCACATCCGAGACGGCGCATCCATTTTACTCAGGCTACTGGCAAGAGGCGAAGAGGCGCATGGAGATCTCATTGCGCGCGAACTACTCGAGGAACACCGGTGAGCTGCTTGACCTTGTTGAGCGAGAAAATATCTCCTACTTTATTCTCGACAGAGCGAGCCTATCGGGCAATCGACTAAAGAAAGCGAAATACTACGCTCCTTTCAACTACCTGGTGCGGGAACTAGCGGGCCACCATCCTGAGGACTACCTGGGGCGAAAACTTGTGTCCCTCTCAGGAGACACCCGAAGCCTCGTTGTGCCGTACATGGACGACCGGGCTATCGTGGTGGACGTTCAGGCGCTAAAGCGACACGAGCAAGCGATCTCCCAGACGCGCTAATAGCCCTCCTCCTGTTTGGATCTGTAGCTAACAAGTCGCATCGGAAAGATACTGCCATAGCACCCTTCATATGAAACGAGCCGTTTCACAAGCCCACCGCCGTACTGGAGACGGCAGCACTAGTTGAGTTGATAATTGAGATTCTAACATCACACTCTGCCGAGAAGTCGCAATACCCTCAGTACACGTACTATCGGCGTATTGTATGACCAAAACCTCTGCCTCTTTTATACTCGTAGTGGCAATCACTCTTCTCGGATGCGTGAAGGAGGAAGAGCAGCAATCAACCTCACAACAAACGCCCCCCAATCGTGGTGGATCATCCAGCACGAGCAATTTATTTTTTTGCGACACTCGCGACCTTAATCGCGATTCCTCCAGCCAGCTAGGCACTCTCTTCTCCGACTACAACAAGATGGCGGTGAATAAAGCCGCCTCGAGTCCCGCGAACGTCTTCACTATTCCCGTTCGCTTTCATGTTATTCAAGGAGACTCGTCAACCGAGAACGGTCCGGTGCCAGATGATGCTCTCGTAGAGCAGATCGACGTGCTGAATCGAGCCTACGCTGGTGAAACAGGTGGTACTCAGACCCCGTACCGCTTTCAGCTCGCGAGCATCAATCGGGTGTCCAACGCGAAGTGGCGCTCTCTTTCGCCAGGGTCACCTGAAGAAGCGGATGTTAAAAAGGCATTGCGAGTGGGCGACGCGACCACGCTAAACGTATTCATCTCGGACATCGTCGCGCCAGAGGGGCAAAAAGGAACTATCCTAGGATATTCCACATTTCCCTTTGTCTACCAGCTCCAACCTGAGATTGATGGAATTGTGCTCAATTATCGAGCGGTGCCGGGAAGCGATCTGGCGAACTTTAATAGCGGTCATGTACTCGTGCATGAAACTGGTCACTGGCTTGGCTTGCTCCACACTTTCACGGGCGCGTGTGATGGCGCTTTCACGGATCTCGTTTCCGACACCCCTCGCGAGAAGCCCCCTACTCCCGGTAACTACTGCCCTGTGGGAAGAGACTCATGCCCCGAGACATTAGGAACTGACCCGATTCACAATCACATGACGTATACAGGCGATAGCTGTCGCACCGAGTTCACACAGGGTCAGGTAACCTTCATGCGCTTTAACACGCTTCTGTTCCGCGGAATGCGGTGAGCGCGGGCCCGTTAGTCTAGAGCAGCCACAATCGCCACGCATTACGACCAGGATTTCAAAACTTTTTAGGGGTTGCTTATTGGAGGAATCGTGGTGGACCTGCAGAGATTCGAACTCTGGACCCCCAGCTTGCAAGGCTGGTGCTCTACCAACTGAGCTACAGGCCCACGATTTTAGAACTCACAGCATTCAAACCAGGAGATACATGCTACGCGAATCTTGGCTTCCCACGAAACGAATAAGCACCAACTGGTGGGCCAGGGTAGACTCGAACTACCGACCTCACGCTTATCAGGCGTGTACTCTAACCAGCTGAGCTACTGGCCCCTTTGCTGCGAGGGGGAAAAATAAAGGTAAGTGGGAGCAGTGTCAAGCTAAGTGGGCTAAATACCGGTGACTATTTTAATTCTGCCCTCACCTCGCCCCGCAAGCCCGGCAAGCACTGGTCTCAAACACGAGGATTTGGCAATTAAAGTCGTAATTACGGCATATTAGGCAACTTCATCAGGGGATTGCGCTCTCCATTTCCATCTCCTCATACTAGAAAGATAGAGATCCGCTGTAACCCTTATGGCCGACCGTAGCGTCTTAATTGATGTATGAGTCCAGTTCTCCTCCTGAGTGCAGCATACGAGCCCCTACGCATCATCACCTGGCAGAATGCGGTGTCGATGTTTTTTCTGGGCAAAGTTGAGATCGTTGAGGAATACGATCACGACATCCGAGCCGTTTCCATGGCTATTAAAGCTCCTGCCGTCGTCCGCTTAGTAAGGTTTTTCCGAGCGGGGCGTCGCTCTCCCCCCCTTTCAAGGAGCAACATCTTGGCTCGTGACAACTTTAAGTGTCAGTATTGCGCTCTAGAGTTAAGCGCGAAAGAAGCCACGCTCGATCATATCATTCCGCGTAGCCAGGGAGGCAAAACAACGTGGGAGAATATCGTGTGCGCCTGCGGTACATGTAATCGGAGAAAAGGGGGAAGGACTCCAAAAGAAGCTCATATGAAGCTTTTATCGAAGCCCATAAAGCCGGAGTGGCTCCCTGTGTTAAATATCAAACTTCATGGACAAGTCCCCCCAGCGTGGTTCACATTTCTACAAACCAACTCGTAGTCAATCAGAGGCGTGCGCGAGTCTGCGTGCGCTGATCAGCTCGCCACACATTAAGACGCTAGAAGAGGCGCTTCTCCCAGCCAAGCTCTACCTTGTTGGCGGCACAGTTCGAGACGCCTTCTATGAGAGCACTGACACGGACCTCGACCTGGCGACGGATCTCACCGCGGAGCAGATTCGAGACCGCTGCGCCGCCAAGGGGCTTAAGGTCGTCGACACGGGAATTCAACACGGCACGGTGCTTGTCGTTATTGACGGTATCCATATCGAAGTAACTACATTTCGACAGCCGGCTGATCGCAACACGCAGATAACGGCTCACGATATAGAAACGGATCTCTCAGGAAGAGATTTCACGATCAACGCCTTGGCCTATTCACTTGAAACCGAGTGCTTGATCGATCCCTGGGACGGCGTGCGTGATTTGGAGAGTGGTCTTGTTCGAACGGTAGGTTCCCCCAGCGCTCGCTTTTCGGAAGATCCACTCCGCGTGCTTCGAATGATTCGATTTGGCGACGCGCAGGGACGGGCGACCGATGAACAGACGCTAATGGCGGCCAGGGATTCAGTGCCGCTTCTCTCTGGCCTGAGCGTTGAGCGCGTTCGCACTGAGGTTGAGCGCATTCTGATGAGTTCTTACCCCTCTCAAGGAGTGAGAGCATTACTCTCGATTGGGGCGTTACCTTTCACCCTCCCCGAGCTTATTCCGGCGGTCGGCTTTGAGCAGAACAAGTACCATATTCATGATGTCTTTGAGCACACACTATCTGTGCTCGACAGGACACCGCCCGATCGAATTCTGCGCTGGGCGGCGATCTTTCATGACGTCGGAAAACCACATACTCTCTCAGTGGGTCCCGACGGAGAGAGGCATTTCTACTCGCATGAGGTCGTAAGCGACTCCCTCTGCAAGGAGCGAATGACTCACCTGCGCTTTTCACACGAGGACACCAACACTGTGCGCGCTATCGTTCGACACCACATGCGACCGATGGATTGTGGTCCCGCCGGCGTGAGGCGCCTTATACGGGATCTGGGACCACACCTGACTCGCTGGCGAACCTTTAAAGAGGCGGACAGCTCCCCGACCATTCCCGTTGAGCAGTTTCACGCTTCCGCGCGCGGATTCGACGAGATGCTCGCCTCCGAGCAGGCGAAGATGGCGATCCCAAGTTACGGGCGTCTGGCTATTACTGGTGACGACCTGCGCAACGAAGGGATCTCCCCTGGACCAGGAATGGGGAAGATCCTGAGAGACTTGGCTGAGATAGTCATCGAGGATCCGAGCAAGAACGACCGAGAGACCTTGCTGAACATCGTTCGCGCGAGTAAGAAATCGTAGCTTTTCTGATTTGACCTCTCTAACGGCTCTTACTATCCTTCACACAATGAGCTTTTTACGTGTGACACGCCTTAAATGGTTGGCAATTATTGGTCTATGCGCCGCGATTCTTATAGCGTTCAACCTAACACATATACGAATCGAATCTGACCTCCTCTCCTCTTTTGAATCGTGGTACCAACAAACCTCAAAGGTGTTAGCGACGACGTCAACTCTCAGGGAGACTGACCAGTCACTTAAAGTCTCCATTACCCTCAACTCGCCCCAGACTCGCTCCATGCCCGCGACCTGGACGCTCCCTCGCACCTCTCTCCTCGACGCGTCTGAGCGAGAGAACACAGCTCGCATCTTACAACTGCTCAGTGAATCGAAGGTGTTCGGATTACGCCCACTATCAGGAGACGTGACGAATAGACCATCACTAGCGATTGCGATCAGCGACAGCCACCAACAATTCCAAATAACAGTCTCACTCGAGGATATTCAGGACAACATTCAAATTCAGAATCTCTTGAAGCTCATCGATGTATACTCCCACACAGAGCCATCAACATCTTTAGAACCAGCGAGGTTATAGGCCATGAGCACAAGAACACGCGATGAAGCCCTAGCGCTCCTCTCTGAGTACACAAAAACCTCAAGCCTTCTTAACCACGCTCTCAGTGTCGAAGCGTGTATGCGATGGTACGGAGCCTATTTCCAATCGGCAGGACAGTCCGTTGACCTCCAGCTCTGGGGGATAACGGGACTGCTGCACGACTTTGACTACGAGATGTTTCCTGAGCCGACGAGCCCCGATGGCCATCCTTTCAAAGGCAATACAATCCTCGCTGAGCTAGGGTACGCCGAGGAGATGAGAACAGCGATCATGGGACACGCCCACTATACGAACACTCCTCGTACGACGCTTCTAGCGAAAACGCTCTTCGCGGTGGATGAGCTTTCGGGGCTTATAACCGCGAGTGTGCTGGTTCGTCCTGACAGGTCGATTCACAACCTCGAAGTGAAATCGGTCATGAAAAAGTTTAAGGACAAAGCCTTCGCGCGGGGATGCAACAGGGATGATATCCGATTAGGAGCTGAGGAGATCGGCATAGCTCTTGAGACACATACAGCTAATTGTATTGAGGCGATGAAGCCGCTCAGCAAGCAGCTTTTTGGGGTATAGTGTCCAATTTTCCATGACTTCACAAAATCCCTACGCTCACCTCGCCACACCAGTCGCGATACTGGCAGCCTTTCTACCTGAGTATCGAGAACAATCGGTCGCGTACATTGACCTCGACCAAGAGGCACGGCGCGTCTTCTCGACCAACGAAGAGCCTTACACCGATCCCTCGCGCTTAGCCGAAGCGGCGGAGTGTAATGACTTCGTGCACATGCTTCACTCTAAACGCGGAGTGAGCGCCTCGTTTGGTGGATACCTCGAAGACCGCGCGTTTTTGTGGCACGGCACCTACCTCGGTGGGAGCGAAAAGACTCTGCATCTCGGTATCGACTTCAACGTACCAAGCGGCTCCCTTGTCACCACTCCTCTTGCTGGACGAGTCATTCGAGTCGATAACGACCACCCTGAACGTTGGGGCTGGGGACCGCGGGTCTTTTTAGAAATTGAGACTCAAGAGACGCCAAGGTCTGTACTTATATTCGCGCACCTTGCGCAGGTGTCTGTTCAGGTGGGAGACAATCTCTCGATTGGAACCAGAATAGGAGTAGTCGGAGCGCCACCCGAGAACGGCGACTGGTTTCCACACCTCCATGTTCAACAGGTGCGTCGCGCTGTATTTGATACCTACCTGCAGACAGACATCTGGAACCTTGATGGTTACGGTACTCGACGCGCTATTGACCGACTTAGGCATGATTTTCCGGACCCGATCTTGACCTTGCTGGCTGGCGATACGCGCTAAGCCTTTGTCGGGATAGCAGGCTCGCGATTGGTCGCCCCACGATTCAGACTATAAGTCAGTGTGGCATAAACAGTTTTACGTATCTTCCGCAGATCTCTTACCATAGGAGAATGATGACACAGTTAGCCAAGCAATCTCAGGAGCCAGGGGTGCCGACGCTTACCACACGTAGACTTTTACTTCGACCCGTAGTCGAGTCAGATATTGCCGCCGTGCAACTCCACTTTAACGATTACGAGCTTGTTCGAAACCTCTCAGCCGTCGTGCCATGGCCATACCCAGCGGATGGAGCGTCAACGTGGTTCCATAATCATGTACTTCCCAATCAAGGCAAAGAAAAATGGGTGTGGGCTATCACGCTTCGTGAGAACCCAAGCGAGTTGATCGGTGTCGTGGATCTTTGGCGCAAAGGGTCTCCGGAGAACCGTGGATTCTGGCTCAGTCGTCAACACTGGGGCAAAGGCTACATGACCGAGGCGGTTATTCCCGTGACGGATCTCGCCTTTGACGTGCTCGGGTTCGACAAACTTATCTTAGAAAACGCCGTCGGCAACCAACGATCCGCTCGCATCAAAGAGAAATGTGGGGCGCGCAAAATCGGCGAGAAAAACTCATCTTTTGTTGACCCCGCCTTCACCGCTTCAGAGCTTTGGGAACTCACCAAAGAGAGCTGGAGATCCCATAAAGCCTCCCTCCACGGATAGCGCAGACCTGCCACTCACATTGATAGGCGTCGCTTACGATGGCTTGGTGATAACATTCACCAAACGTGGCACCTTCGTTCCAGGGTTATACACCGTAATGAACCGGTCCGCCGCGGTAACCTTGTACGACGTATCCTTCATCGCATCTAGCACAGCCGCATGCAGATCAGTATCGGCGATCGAGGGCGACACCTCTATCGTCGCCCGCTTCTTGCCCAGAATCTGAATAACAACCGTGACCACATCATCAACCACCAGAGCCGGGTCATAGGTTGGCCACGCAGCTAGGCCGACTGAGGTCTTATGACCCAACCGCTCCCACAACTCTTCACAAAGATGCGGCGCGTATGGGGCAAGAATCAGCGTAAAATACTCCAACGTCTGTTTTGACACGGGCTTCTCACCAATGGTGTTGAGGAGCTCCATCAACGTGGAAATCGGCGTGTTTAAATGGAGCGCGTCGATGTACTCCCCTACTTTCTTAACCGCTTTATGCAGGGCTCGCTTTACATCCACGCCCTCTGCTTCAACGGCCACAACGTCTCGGAAACCGCTCGCTCGCCCACCTGTCACTAACGCGAACACTCGCCGGAGAAACCTAACGTTGCCCGAGATAGCCTTCGAGTCCCATGGACGCGCGGCGTCCAAGGGACCCATGAACATCAGATAGGTTCGAAGTGTGTCAGCCCCATGTTGATCGATCACGTCATCCGGATTGATCACGTTCTTGAGTGACTTCGACATCTTCGCGACGATACGCTCAAGCGGCTCTCCGGTGTCCTTGCGCTTCGCGGCGCCTGTCTCATCTTCCGCTACGAGATCCACCGCGATAATCGCTCCACGCTTATCTTTGAAAGCGTGAGACTGAATCATCCCCTGATTGTAGAGCTTCTTGAATGGCTCACGAGTCGATACGTAGCCAAGGTCAAAGAGAACTTTGTGCCAGAATCGCGCGTAGAGAAGATGCAGCACCGCGTGCTCCGCGCCACCAACATACAGATCTACGGGCATCCATTTTTTCTCTAGCTGCGGATCCCACCCAACCTTCTCGTTTTTCGGGTCGATGAAGCGCAGGTAGTACCAGCATGATCCCGCCCACTGTGGCATCGTGTTCGTCTCTCGTCGTCCAACCTTACCGGTCTTCGGATCTCGCACCTCTATCCAGTCAGTGGCCTTGGCCAGAGGCGATTCTCCTCCATCAGAGGGCTTGTAATCCTCCACCTTGGGAAGAACCAATGGCAAGTCGGCGTCGCTCAGAGAAGTCACGCTGCCGTCCTGCCAATGAATAATAGGAATCGGCTCACCCCAGTAACGTTGTCGCGAGAAAAGCCAGTCGCGTAGCTTGTAATTAACAACTCGAGTACCGACTTTTTTGCCCTCTAGCCAACTCGTTATCCTCTCTCCCGCCTCTGTATTCGAGACTCCCTCTAACCCGAGCTCTTGAGCTACTGACGCCGACGATGCGAGCATGCGCCCTTGTTCCGTCCACGCTATCTCGCCCGCGCACACGGCGATCTGAACGTCCTCAGGCTTATCCTGTGGGGTTATCACTGGGCGAATAGGCAAGTTAAAGGTGCGCGCGAACTCAAAATCACGCGCGTCATGGGCTGGCACGCCCATGACAGCCCCAGTTCCGTACGACGCTAGAACATAATCACCAACGTACACTGGAACTTTCTCTTGATTTATCGGATTAACGACATAGCCACCGGTAAATACGCCTGTCTTTTTCCGATTCTCAAACGTTCGATCGAAATCACTCATTCGCCCCGCGGCTTCACGGTACTCTGAAACCTTAGGCTGCTGAGCGTTTGTAGTAAGTTCGTCTACGAGCGGATGCTCTGGCGCCACTACAAAAAACGTCACGCCGAAAAGCGTGTCCGGGCGTGTCGTGAAAGCTACTACTTGCTTGTCAGAGCCCTCGACCGCAAACGTAATCTCCGTTCCTGTCTTACGCCCTATCCAGTTTCGTTGCTGCTCTTTGATGGCCTCTGGCCAATCGATGTCATCAAGCTCTGAGATGAGACGCTCGGCGTACTTCGTGATACGCAACATCCACTGCTTCATCGGCTTGCGGACCACCTCGTGATTGCCTCGCTCCGATTTTCCGTCGATGACCTCCTCATTCGCGAGAACAGTACCCAGCGCGGGGCACCAGTTCACCATCGCGTCAGCGTAATACGCCAAGCGATGCTCCGCTTGGTACGCCTGCACCGCAAGCTCTCCCTGAGTCCGCAGTTCCTGCGGGATAGGCAACTCCTCTATCGGCCTTGCCCGTCCGGCGGCGTCATCAAACCAAGAATTATAAAGGCGTAAAAATATCCACTGTGTCCAGTGATAGTAGTCTGCGTCACAGGTGGCGATCTCGCGATCCCAGTCGTACGAGAATCCGATCCTCTTCATCTGCCCGACAAATGCCTGGCAGTTCTTGTGCGTTATGATCGCGGGATGCTCCCCCGTGTTTACCGCATGCTGCTCGGCGGGGAGACCAAAAGCGTCGAAGCCCATCGGATGAAGAACATCGAACCCCTTCATACGCTTGAAACGAGAGTAAATATCGGTCGCCGTATAACCTAGGGGATGCCCAATATGGAGCCCTGCCCCCGATGGGTACGGAAACATATCAAGGACGTACACCTTCTCTTTTTGGGAATCAGTCGTTTTGAAAGTCTTGTGAGTATCCCAGTAGGCTTGCCACTTTGACTCTATGCTCTTGGGATCATACGTTGTGGGCTCGTTGTCTGACACGGCTAACCTCTCGGCTCATTGAAACGCGTTATTCCCCCTGAGACCTGCAGAATCTGAATGAAAACAGGGATCTCAGGGGCGCTAACTATCTGTTTCTCACCCAATCCACCATCAGTCAATCATGCCTAACGAAAAACCTTCCCTTACACCACTTTACTTAGGCATGATTTTTAGGTACTTAACCTGCTCCTACGAACGGAGTCGTAGTTCAGTTGGTTAGAACGCTCGCCTGTCACGCGAGAGGTCGCGGGTTCGAGTCCCGTCGGCTCCGCCATTTGGACCTTTAGGTCCAAATCCCGAATCCCACGAAAATCGAAGCTGCGAACTTTCGGGTGACCTCGGTCACGCGAGAGGAGGTACCGCAACCGTGAGCCCCAAAGGGGCGACGGCATGAAGGCACCTAAAACAACTCGCAAGAAACGCGAGCTGGCGCAGCGTTTCTTTCCTAGCGGGGTTCGAGTCCCGCTTGCCAGCCGGAGCCTTGGCAAAGGCTGGCCGGCTCCGCCATTTGGACCTTTAGGTCCAAATCCCGAATCCCACGAAAATTGAATCCGAGATCTCTCGCGTGATTTATCACGCGACGAGGAGGCGCTCTTTGGCTCTTCTGAGCCAAAGAGTAAAGCGCCTAATTCAAATAGCGAAAAACGCGAACCGGTGAGCGTTTTGCTCGAAATAGGTTCGAGTCCCGGTTCCCCCGACGTAGCCTTGGCGAAGGCGGGTCGGCTCCGCCACTTTTGACCCTTCGGGGCCAAAATTATCGAATCCCACGAAAAATCGAATCTGCGAACTCTTGGGTGACCTTGGTCACCCAAGGTGAGCCTCATACGCCAAAAGCTTCGAAGAATGTCGCAACCTTGGCGACCGTGGACTTCCCCTCCAAACACCATCAAAAAACTCGCCTCCATTCATAAAGATTTCCCGTAGAAGTCCGACATTTCCTGGTGACGGGTTAATCAGTTGGGATGCAAAGGGTGGGTCTATGTACTTGAAAAGTCTCCGTATGGTCGCGGTTGTCGCCTGTGTCACTCTTTTTATCGGCTGCACGAAAGAAGATTCCTCATCAGACAACGGCACCTCACGAAGCACTCAGGGAGACTCCACACCGTCTGATCCCACTCTTCGAACGAGCTGCGGCACTGTATTCAATGGCGAGCTTATAAATCCTCCCAACCCAAAAGAGGCGTCTCGGGGGAGTCTAACCTACATTGGACCGAACCTGGTCTTAATGAAGATGAAGAAGCGCGAACAACTTATCAAGCTACATGGCATCGATGTCCCCGCGCTCAGCTCTCAGCGTGCGACCGCTCAGGAAGTGATCTCCTCATTGAGTCTCACAGGTGACGGATACTTTTATGCGGCAGAACCTGATTGTTCGATAAACCTAGAGGATGGGACTCAAGGGATCGTCGGTCACCTTTTTTCGGCGAATGGGAAGAGCTTCGCGGAGGAGCTCATTAAGAAAAACGCCGCCGTGGTGACCACCGACGTGTGTCAGGGGGTTAAAGTAAGCCCATGTTATCGAGCGCTGGCGGAGCAATCGGTTCCACCAACTCCGACCATCGAAATCCCCGAATATGAGGGGCCAGCGACCGCGAAGGGATTCATTTTGTGGAAACCAGTTTCCGATAGCGACGGAAGACTCGCCGTTCACTCGGTTCCTTATGGAACTTCCGTGCGCGTCGAAGGTGAGACGGGTCGTAATAAAGGGGGCGGAAACGGCTATGGAAGCCTAGCTCGTTTTCGAAAAGCCGGTTGCAGCTACGGCAAGAACGTCAAACTGGAGCTGATCTTGTCAGGGGGCGAGAAGCACACCTTCAAGGATAAAACCTTCGCCACTATTCCTGACGGTTGTCGACGATGGCTGATCTCCTCGAATGGAACTGCCAAACCTGACAACAAGTAGTCACTCTCCATTTGCAACACAAATGGAACTGCGTGGAGTTTTTGGAAATTGAGCCGAGGCGGACTTGAACCGCCGACCCACTGGTTAAAAGCCAGTTGCTCTACCGACTGAGCTATCGGCCCACAATAAAGATATCGAGGGTGTCTCGAGGTCAGACCTTGCTACCGTCAACTGATGTAAACAAAGAGTAAACACCCCAACAGAAACTTCAGGTAGAACCTGTCGAGGAGTATCAAGCAAAGTATCACTCAGAGTCAATACGCAAGAGCTCAAAACCTGAGGGATATGGCTAGGTTGTAGGATTTTAATCTTAGACCTGAATCTTCATCCTTTACTTCGTCGATCTGCCCCAATATCAACTCCTTACGGGCTCGCAATAACCTTCGCCATTTCTATCCGACCAAGCGCTGAACTTGCGATATGTCAGGCAGAGAGTCGCATTTTATGCCTGGTCACCTCCCCGATGAGCCCTTCGCTTTGGCCGATAATAACCTTAGAAGAATCCCTCTAAAGCGGATGATATCGATCTCCCCCAGTTTCACCCGTCTTGAGACTACATACTTCCTACGGATGCCACTCAGACAGACAAGCAGGACTGCTGACAAAAACTGGCGCTATATGATGCTTGCTGAACTATCTAGCACGTCCACGTGGTTTTTTTCGGACGCTGCCCACAATATCTCGATCTCCAGGTAGGCTGTCATACGTTCTTCCCCCGAACTGATCTGGCGGAAGCGCTCTCTTATCCGGGTCTTTTCTAAAACGAGCCTCTTTCATTGGAGAGCCCTCCTCGAGCGGCAACTCCGCACGTGGCTTTCCCCCGCTTTGGAACTCCCCCTCGCGGTTGCCATGAACATGGCGGGTATACCCTTCAGGCTCCAACTTCCCATAGCGTCGAGTGGACTCATTTCGATTGTCTATCCCAACTGACCAAGTCGGCGGCTTCGGAGCAATATTCCCCCTCTTATCCTCTTTCGGCTTTGCTTGAGACCGTTTTGATTGCTTTTTGGGGGAGCTCATTCGCTACCTCTTAGTCATGTTTTATTTACTATACGCAGTGAGCCACAGGCGCCCATGACTGGTATTAGCAAGGCAACCGCCCTCGCACTCCTAAAGAGAGCGCTAACCACATAGCTCACCTGTCACTACCGAGATCCCAAGCGGACGTTTCGCGCTCAAGGATCTATCCGCTATGCTCCTGGCGCTTCGCACTCGGCGAGGTCTTGTTGACTCTGTAGTGCGAAACGTTCTTCGTCGATCTCGTGGGGGGTGCGAAATCCCAGTCGCCTAAAAAACGGAAGTGGAGGGCACCACCCTTGTATGGCGTGTTGAAGTAGAAATCCCCCTACTGCCGCAGGAAGAGCTAACCACCGTCTATTAACGGTGACAGCTAAAGCGAGTCCAGTGAGCGAGAAGATCGCGGCATTCGCTTCTATGGCTCGTTCAACATCCCACTCCCGCTCTAATTCTCTCAGTCTCCTCTCCCGATCCTCAGGACGAGCTTGTCGATACTTTTGAATCGATTGGCGCGTCTCCACGGAGATTCTCTCATTAATCCATGAGGCTGTATGCGTTGGTACGCGATCAAGTGAGCTTGCGGTAACCATAAGTTAATCTCCTGGACTGAAAACGATTTGGTGTAACCTAGTCGATGAATGACTCTTTGAGGATGATCGGATGCAGGTCTAATCTCTTCTATTACCGTGGCGAATGATATAGCATGCGAGGAGCATGTGTCAGAAACACTCCTTGAATCGACCGCTCGGGAATGATACGCGTCCCAGACGGTTCAGTTGCCTGACCACGTTCCTCTACTCTTTTTGTTTCTCTTTTTCACTTAGACCGGGCTGAAGGGCCTGAAAGAAGGCATTTTTCACGATCTCAACAATCGCTGTCCACGTTGAGCCCTCCACGTGTCGCAAGTCACCCTGCAAAGAAATGACGGTTCCTATCTGCGCCTCTTATTTGTTCTCGAAGATCTCCGCCGCCGCTCCAATAAGAGATTCCCACAAGGCCGAGAGTAACGATTCATTCTCCTTCTCTGGAGAAAAGACTTCAACCTCATGAAGAAGAGGCTTTAAGGTCCCTTTTAAAGCTCCCTCGTGAGCGTTAACCCACATATAAAAATCTCCAGTTCCTCCCTCCACGTCAAATGACCCGTAAGCCTTGAAAAGATCATTAAGCTTAACGAGTGGTAATCGCTCAAGCCGTACGTCGAGATCAAAAACTGGCCGTTTAGCGCTGGGGGCTAACGCCGCTCTCACCGCCAGCGGAGCGACACCCTCAACTAATCCCACTCCGACTATCAGCGCCTCTTTTCCATCGGATGGTTTGCGCGTATTGGAGAAGTTATTCCCCTCAATTCTTACATGATTGACCCGCACATCAACAATCGGAGTGGTATACGGATCCCGATATTTGATATCGAAGTTATTCACGGTAAAATGATTAACGCGAAGTGGAAAAAGATCTTTGACCGCCTGCAGCCATTCCCCCGTGACTGAGAGTTGCTGTTCCTCCGGTGTTCGACCGTTCACAAAATTGAGGCTCCGCCCGTCAAGGTCGATACGTCCAACGAATTTGCCCTCTAATAGCGCCGTGCCATGCACCGATAGTCGAGTGGTTCTTACCTCGAGAAGTGGAAGCGGCACTCTCCCTCCTAACTTGCGCACTTGGAGACCAGAGATGCGATATGCCCCTCTAAGGAGTCTATGCTCGCGTCGTACCCGGAGATGCGATCATGAGTTCGGTTTACATACCACGCCACAAATGGCGGCAGACCAATTCGAACGACAATTACAATCGTTATAAGGATGAGTGCAAAAGTGACCGCTGTTTTTCGTTCCATTCCACAATGTGATGTTCTTATCGCGGCCGTAAGCGACATCACCATGACCTTTGGCAGTGTCACCATTCCCTAAAGACACGTACAAAGGCTGTCACGCCTGCCATAAAGAGAGATCATGACAGTAAATGACCTCGTAAGAACATTCGCTGACGCCGGCAATCAATGGCTAGAGGACCATGCCCCGCGTATGTCGGCCGCCCTCGCCTTTTATTCGATTCTGTCGATAACTCCGCTGCTCGTTATCGTGACGGCGATAGTTGGCGTCGTATTTGGGGAAGAGGCCGCTCAAGGTCGGATCGTGGCTCAGCTGCAAGGATTGATCGGAGCCGCTGGCGCTGAGGTAATCCAAACGACCTTGCGAAACGCGAATAAACCACGGCCCGGAATAATCGCGTCATCCCTTGGAATTGTGGTCCTACTATTCGGCGCGTCAGGGGTCTTCGCCGAGCTGAAGGATGACCTTAATATCGTATGGAAAGCGTCCCACAATCAGACGCTCAGCTGGTGGCACACGATAAAGGAGAGGCTCTTATCGTTCGCGATGGTCTTAGTCGTGGGATTTCTCCTCCTGGTATCACTTATCCTGAGCGCTTTTCTATCCATGCTCGGATCGCTAATTCAACAGTTGCTACCCGACCTCGGTATGTTGGTGCTTATGATCACCTTTTTGATCTCGATGGGCGTCACTACGACCCTTTTTGCCCTCATCTTTCGATACCTTCCCGATTATAAGCTTCCTTGGCCAATCGTTTTTAGTGGCGCCGCGCTGACGGCGATTCTGTTTAGTTTAGGAAAGTCTCTGATAAGTCTGTATGTGAGTGAGGCCGGAGTCGCGACGCCATTTGGAGCGGCTGGCTCTGTGGTCGTGTTCGTCGTGTGGGTTTACTACTCGGCGCTCATATTTTTCTTTGGGGCCGAGGTCACGCATTTGCTCGCTCGAAGAGAGCGCTAGGACTGCACTCGAGCCAGACTCTCCCTCTTCGCCCCGTCTAGCTCTCCTTGACAGTTCTCCCTTCTATCGCACTGCATGACATGACAAGGGGCAGTTTCATGAAGCATGAAAGTATAATCGTATCGTGATGACCTAAGGAGAGGTATGTGTGGAAAACGCCCTGGACAATCACACCATAGCGGAGATGCTCCGTGAGACGGCGTCATTACTCACCCTACAGGGAGCTAATCCGTATAGAGCGCAGGCCTATCACAACGCTGGCGAGTTGGTGGATTCTCTTGATGCCCCTTTGAGCGTGTTAATCGCCCAGGCCGGCGTTACTTCCCTCGAGGAATTGCCGGGAATCGGAAAATCTCTCGCGAGATCCCTCGAGCGCATCGTTCGAACGGGAAGATTGCGACTTCTCGATAAACTCCGCGGTGATGCCCAACCAGAGAGAGTTCTCTCGACCGTCGGTGGAATAGGACCGGTCCTTGCGCGGCGACTGCGACATGAGCTGAACATTACTTCTCTCGCGGATCTTCAACGAGCTGTCGCGTCTGGCAGACTCTCTCGGGTCCCCGGATTCGGCGAGAAACGGTTATCCATGATACGTGAGAGCCTCTCGGGTCGTCTCCGTCGCCCTCATGAGAATGACGTCGAGGCGCCCATGCCCGTTGTAGTCAACTCCTCGAAGTCTCAGCCTTCCGTGTCAGTCTTTCTCGATATCGATCGAGAATACCTCACCAAAGCGAGACGAGGTCAGCTCCCCCGAATAACACCCAGACAGTTTAATCCGACAAAAGAAGCGTGGTTACCCGTGCTTCACACGGAGCGTGAGGGGCAACATTACACGACTCTATTCTCCAACACTCCCCGCGCGCACTCGCTCGGCGCCACTCGCGACTGGGTCGTGATATACCGAGAGCGCCGCGATGGTGGAGGGCAATGGACGATTATTACCTCTCAGTTAGGAGCTCTTCTCGGACGTCGAGTGGTTCGCGGTCGAGAGGACGAATGCCGAGAATACTATCAAAGACAAGAAGGAGGAGAACGACCGCAAGCGATATGACCGATCCGCGGTCCGAGATTACACGCGATAGGATGTTGTTCGATTCTCGGCGCGACAGGCGCACTCCCCTTTCAGCTATTTCAGGATTCACGCTGACTGTGAGTATCGAACCGCGAAAACGTGACGTCATTGCGGTGTGGCTTGCGCGTTTTGCGAAATGGAAGACTCATCTGCTAGATACCACGAGCGCGCGTGACGACGTATGTTGAATCCTTACGGGGGTTCCTTTAACGATGAACCGTCAGCTGAGCTCGGTCTAGCGGGAGCGGCTGTCCGAAATACGGCTCACCTCGATCGTTCCAAATCCACTTCTGCGCTCGCACTTCTCGCCTCCACCCTGATCCCTTTGCCTTCGCGACATGATAAAGCACCCAATTTTCCCCATTTGCATCGGTGAAAAAGGAGCAGTGTCCAGGAGCGTGAATGGCCTCCTCCTTGTGAACAACACTATCAAAAACGGGTTGCGCCATCTTAACCCAAGAAGAGGGATTCAGCGGATCTCTGCCTTCAAGACGGAGGAGTCCTAATTTATAATCATCGGTCCACGACTTATTCGCTGAATACACAATAAATGTATCGCTACCACGATGAAGGAATTGCGGACCCTCATTGATCCACGATTCCCACGAGTAAGACGGCTCAGACACGCAGGACACATACGTGGTGAGCGTCCACGGATTTTCCATTCTGGCGATATATAGGTTCTGGCGTCCATTGCGCGCTGAAGGCCAGCCTGACCAGGCATAGTAGAGCCCGCCGTCAATAAACGTGACCGTTCCGTCAATCGCCCATCGGTCTTGATGAGGGAGAGCCAACTTTCCCCTAAGCGTAAACGGCCCCATGGGGCTTTGATAGGATTCAAGAACATACATGCGATGATTATGATTTCGGCCGTCATCCGCCGCCACGTATAGGTACCAGGCGCCCTGCAAATAATGGAGCTCTGGAGCCCAGAGATTTCTCAAAGAAAGTCTTTCCTGCTCATAGGGACACCACAATCTCGATGGCACGCTGTGCCTAATCGCGTAGAGATCGTGACTAATCCACAGCTTGACGTCCGCGCCGGTCGTTTGCGTGTAATAAATGACCCCGCCATGAGGAGCTATCCATGGGTCCGCTCCGTCAGGATGAATTAGCAAGGCGTTTCCGCCTCCGATATCTGGATCACGAGGCACGTGATTCGACGAACAAGACCCATTCAGCGAAGGAACCACGACACCTGACGCAAGAGTTTCCGAACTCACTGTTAAAACCAAAAATTACCTAATCGTGAAAAACCTGACACACCGACTGAACAATATATGACTCCGATCATGTCAAGAATTCAAGGGCTCACCGTTCGCAAAAACAAAAATCAGTAGTGAACGTCGTGTCGCCAGCGAGCTCTACAAAGCGAAATGCGATCAGCGAAAAGGATCTAACTCGAACGTTTCGAACTCCTGGGTTTACAAATAAACAGATGTGTCGCTGGTCCAAATTTCGGTGTCCGGGATCATAACACCGCTCGGCATGCTTTATGAGAAAAGACTTGCTTTAAGAGAGCGTCAGAGAGCAACGAGAGGGGTTTCGGCTCATCTCCATGTCGCACGAAGCTTAGGGCTGAAATAGAACGTTTGAGGAGGAGACGCATGTTCGTTAAATACCTAATTATTGGTGGTGGAGTAACCGGTCTAGGCGCGTCATATCGGCTTCGCGACGAGGGAGAGAATGATTACCTCATTCTTGAACAGGGGGACCACTCAGGCGGGCTTGCCTCAAGTTTTCGAGACGAGAAGGGATTTTGGTGGGATATCGGGGGGCATGTCCAATTCTCGCATTACCCATACTTCGATCAGGCGATGGAGCACGCTATTCCTCGAGAAGGATGGCTGGAACATGAACGTGAGTCGTGGGTTTGGCTTCACAATCGCTTCGTACCATATCCGTTTCAAAACAACATCCGCTATCTACCGACCGACTCTTTAATGCGTTGCCTACGCGGACTCCTTTCGACCTGGAAGAGCGACAACAACGAGGTTCCGACTGACTTCAAGGAATGGATTCTCAAAGTCTTCGGCGTCGGCGTGGCAGAGGAATTCATGTTACCCTATAACTACAAAGTCTGGGCTTACCCACCGGAAGAGATGGCCTACCAGTGGATTGGAGAACGAGTCGCCGTCATCGATGTTGAGCGCATACTAGAGAATCTTGTCTATGAGAGGATCGACGCGTCATGGGGACCTAATAACACCTTCAAGTTCCCCACCTACGGTGGCACTGGCGCGATATGGAGTTCTATCGCCACTATCGTGGGACGCGATAAAATACGCCTCAAGCAATCGGTGGTAGCTATTGACGCTGAAAAAAAGCAAGTAGTGACGAGCTCGGGGGAGACCTATCGCTACGAACACCTTCTCTCAACGATACCAGTCACAAAACTTGCCCAGATCGTCAAACAAGTGCCGGCGGCTATCTCAAGAATCGCGTCTGGTCTTCGACATTCCTCCTCCAACATCGTCGGAGTCGGTCTCAAAGGACGCCCACCAGAGGACGTTGGAACGAAGTGTTGGATGTATTTTCCAGAGTCGAACTGCCCCTTCTATCGCGTGACCGTTTTCTCCAATTACAGCAGAAACAATGTACCCGACCCGGAGGTGCATTATTCACTAATGACCGAGACAAGTGAATCGCCAAACAAGCCAGTCGATCTGTCTAGATTAGCCGAAGACACTGTGGAGGGTCTGCGAAACACCAAGCTGATCAGTGATGAGGATGAGGTAGTCTCGGTCTGGTCATACCGAGCTGAGCATGGATATCCCACTCCATCCTTAGAGCGAGATGATATACTTGATAGCGTGATCCCCTACCTCGACAAGCTCGGGATTCATTCACGAGGGCGATTCGGTGGGTGGAAGTATGAAGTCAGCAATCAGGACCATAGTTTCATGCAGGGCGTTGAGTGGGTGGACTGGATTCGTCAAGGAAAAGTTGAGGAAACGTACAAAGTGCATCGCTCTCTTGAGATGTCGACTCATCGCGCGAGAAAACATGTGGCGAAAGAAGAGTTATCACTTCGTAGCCCAGCGAAATCAGTCTGAACGCCATTGTGATGAGGCAGCACGCAGGGAGCGGAAGGAGGCGTAGTCGATATGATTAATTCGAACTTCATTTCAAAACCTGCTGAAAGGACGTCACGTTTCGCGAGTCCTTTTCGCTCCTTCTTCATGGGAGGATTCGAGTCAGCGTATCACGTTAATATTTATGGTCACCGAGTCGACATGATTGCCTCGACCGGTCATGATGTGCATGCTAGGCAGGATTACGCGAGAGCTCGCGAGATAGGCATAGTAACGGTACGAGACGCGATTCGATGGCATCTTGTAGATCGAACTAATCGATACGATCTCTCTAGCTTTATGCCGATGCTCGACGCCGCGTTACGGGAGGACGTTCAGGTTATCTGGACGCTCTGTCACTATGGGTGGCCTGACAATCTTGATGTATTCAGTTCTCACTTCATTGATCGGTTCGCTAACTACTCGCGCTTTATGGCCAAAGTATTGGTTGATAAAGGAGTGGACGCGCCTATCTTCATTCCATTCAACGAAATTTCCTATCTATGCCACGCCATTTGCACAGAGGGAGATATATATCCCTACGCGATCGGGCAAGATTGGGAGCTCAAACGACAGATCGTTCGGGCCACAATCGAAGCTACGGAGGCGATACGGTCGGTCGCGCCGAGGGCTCGATTCGTTCACGTTGACCCGATTATTAACGTGGTACCTCCCGTAAATCGACCTGATTTGGCGGAAGAAGCGGCGGCGAGAAAACAGGGACAATACGAGGCCGCGGAGATGATCGCTGGTCGTAAGGATCCCGAGCTCGGAGGAAGAGAGGAATACCTCGACTTGGTTGGCGTCAATTTCTATCACGCTAACCAATGGGAGCATCCAGGTGATAAAACCATCTTTTGGCACCATACGCCGCGAGATCCTCGCTGGCGCCCCCTTCATGCGCTTCTAAAAGAAGCCCAGGCGGCATATCGGCGCCCTCTCTTCATCGCCGAGACGAGTCATGTGGGAATAGGTCGCCCCGCGTGGGCCCGCGAAACATTGCATGAAGTGCGCCTGGCGCAAACACAAGATGTTAATCTTTACGGCGTATGTTTATACCCGATAGTCGATCGACACTGCTGGACTGATTACAGCCATTGGCACAACAGCGGGATCTGGGACGTTAACCCACAACGCGGATATGCAAGAACGCTCAGCAAAGAGTATTTTGCCGCATTTCAAGAGATGCGAGACCTTTATTCATGGTCAGACGAAATGCTCGCCAACCACGATGCGTCTCAAGACTCTGCTGATGCTGACGGTATGGCGCTTACGCTCTTTGATAACAGCATCGAGGATGACCACGATGTTTCAGAAGCTCCTCGAGCTGTTTCGATGGCTGACGACATATAATCCCACGTCGCGTCCCAAGAAGTCGTTGACAAGAGTGATTCGACCTCATTTTGCCACGCCGCGTTTCCTCGGCGCTGTAGCTCGAAGTCAATAGCTCGAGAAAAATCATGCGGAGTATCGGCTATAGAAATAAGTCCTATCTCACCGTATGGACGAACTACGTCATTGATGCTTGTCGAGACTACTGTACACCCAGCCGCGAGATATTCCGGGGTTTTCGTCGGACTGATATAGCGTGTAGCCAAGTTTCGCGCGAATGGAAGTATGGCCACATCCCAGCCAGCGAGATATCTCGGCAGTTCCTGATAATCCCTCTTCCCCAGATAGTGAATATTGGCGGCTTTCGGCAATCGATTCTCCTCAATTTTGACGACCGGACCTATGATCACAAACTGCAGTTCGGGACGTAGCGCGGCTAGTTCACCTAAGAGTGTCGTGTCAAACCTCTCGTCGATGACCCCGTAGAACCCTATTCGGGGATGTAGAATCGCTTTCTGGTCATCTGCCTCAACCAAACCGTTCCGAGCCTGAGAAAAATGCTCTCGATCGATACTGCTGGAGCAACAGTGAACATTATGGTGTTGTCGACTTTTCGACTCATAAAGACTCATGCCACCAGTAAACACGAGATCCGCCTGTTGTAATAACCGCTGTTCTAGGTCTCGGAGCTCAGGCGGAGCACCTAGAAACGCGGACAGCTCGTCCATACAATCAAAAATCACCACATCAGGCGAGAGGTAATTGGTTACACGTAGCCCCATCGGCGTGTAATACCACAGATCATATGTCTTCATGTGAATGCTTTTGACATACCGCTCAAGTAGCTGCGCTTGGATATCTTGCGCTTGTTGACCGTCGACATCCACTGGCAGTAGCGGCACTATCCGCGTGAGTCCCTCCAAAGGATTTGAGATCTCGAGCGTAGCGGCGATATTCGGGCAGTGTCGTGGCTCCTCAAAATAAATTACTGGTCTCTCCTTCGCGATACGAGAAAGGAGATGCTGTGGACGTTGATAAACAAAGTCCCAACGAAGATGAGATATACAAATAAGACCAGAAGGTTCTCGCGGATTTGTCATGGTGGTTGGTCGCAATCGATAGGCGCTTGAGTTCGGCGTATTGCGGGTCTACGTGTTGCCCTCTCCATAACTCAAAAATGAAGAAAGCTAAGGCACGTTGCGCTCACTATTGCGTCGCGCGTCCATGGCTAAGTTCATAGACCGTTTGCCATCTTGCATGCCTGTCCAGCGCTCGGAATGCCCGATTTTCGGGATCCGGCGACGTCTGCCTTAGGCTGGTTATCTCGGTAGGATGTACAAATGGATACATCGCCTCGGTCGGAAGAGGGCGTCGACCCACGTTAGTGGCGACTTTTACGGACGGGCGAGCTTTTAATTTTGGGCGGGAAAACGGTGACCCCAATTTCTCGAACCGATCAAAATGCATATTTCCTCCTCTAACGTCTGGATAAACTCGCGCCAGTATAGACGCAGAGCACATCTTGGACGATGAGAGCGGTCATACTCAGCCATAAGTTGGGGAGTCACCAGAAGAGATCGCTATGCGTCACGCGGAGCTAATGTTCCGGTTCTCTCTGATATTCTAATGGTATTCGTTGAAATATTTCACGTACGCGTCTCATGTCAAACTTGTGAGAACGATCATAATTGTAGATGCCATTTTGCTCTTGCTCAACATCCGTTAATTGCGTGTAGCAATATCCAGCTATGTGCTCCAACGACAGGATGGCGTTTACTTGCCCTTCGAGCCTTTCATAAACCTCCTCCAGCGAGCGCGGTGGAACCCCGTACCCCCAAGAGTCCGACGCATACTGGAACTCCTGAGCTGGTATCCATTTGATTCCCCCGAACTCATCCACTACATATGGCTGTCCCGAGTAGGTCGTCTCCTTATCTCCAAGTGTCTGATAAACTGAGCCGTCCTCTTGACGCTCGAGCATTCGTCGCAACTTGCTCGGATCTTGCTCATAGTTGTGCACAGTATAAATGTCGGTCACTACTTGGCATCCTCCACTAGCGCCGTTTATCGGACGACCAGGATCGAGAGACTTTGTGACCTCATATGCGTCAACGTGCAGCCTTCTGTGGCGGTGCTTGTCGCTGACGTCCCAGGTTTCATTGAGTGGAGTCCATCCAATGATAGACGGATGGTTCCTATCCCTAATCAGCAATTCCCGCCACTCTTGCAGCATATTGCGGGCGGCCTTGTCGCTTTTCAGGCTCAAGCCCCAACTTGGATACTCAGCCCACGTCAGATAGCCAAGCCTGTCGGCCCAGTAATGGAAGCGTTCTTCAAAGCCCTTTTGATGCAATCGAGCCCCATTGAACCCAGCTTCACGCCCTAACTCGAC
The DNA here is from genome assembly GCA_903904735.1 of uncultured delta proteobacterium. Classification (GTDB taxonomy): domain Bacteria; phylum Bdellovibrionota_C; class UBA2361; order UBA2361; family OMII01; genus OMII01. The sequence continues at coordinate 5,228 of CAIVDM010000026.1, read as the reverse complement.
ATCTCTTCGAAGGGCATCATCTGACGGGGCGGTCCATATCCCGTCCATATAATATCCTTGGTCAAGAACAAACCGTAAATAGATCGGCTCGTTATTGAGAAAGAATGTACTATCCTCCACATGAATCTTGCGCATACCGGCATAACTTCTTACGTGGTCTCGAAGCTGCCCATCCTCGTCGATTACTTTTAAATCGAGATCATAGAGCGTGGGTTGATCAGGACTCCACAAACTAAACTGAGAGCTAAGGTCCAGGGATAGTATCCCCGTGTTGCTTAGCGGCATGGAGACCTCGCTTACCACCCGACTTTTTAAGGAAGCAGTCACCTGAAACGTGGGATTTTGATAGACCTCGAAAAACGTCGGTCGAATATGCAGCTGTTTCGTGTCTATGTCACAATATTGCTCATAGGAACTCAGCCCACATAAAGGTACCGCCTCAAGCCAAACGGTCTGCCAAATCCCGGTCGTGCGGGTGTAAAAACATCCGATCGAATGATAATCAAGGGATTGCTTACCTCCGCCCTGAAGGGTCGATCGAGTGTCGTCCGAGGCGTGAACGACCAGATGAGAACACGAACCCGCCGCCACAAAGTTCGTTATGTCAAAGTAAAATGATGAGGAGCCACCGAAGTGTCCCCCGACGTGACGACCGTCGATATACGCGTGACATTCCGAATCAACGCCTCCGAAATGCAGCAGGATCCGCTTCCCCCTCCACTCAACAGGAATCTCGATGGTTCGATGATACCACACGCTCTGCAAGAAGTCGGTGTGTCCTATTCCAGAGAGGTGACTTTCAGGACAGAAAGGAACGACTATCTCACGATCAAATTTGGTGGCGCGATTAAACCCTCGCTCTATCCCTGACCGACCAAAGTCGAAGCTAAATGACCACGTGCCGTTAAGGTTGATCCAGTCGGATCTCTCGAATTGTGGTTTGGGATGCTCTGGGCGAGGAATACTGCTTGTAGTCATAGGCTCCTTTGCGAAGTTGTCCATAATTCGTCACTGCAAGTCGGCATAAAAATCGATCGCTGTCAGACACCCTCAGTCGCATTACAATCAGATCATCTCACGAAGACGTTCGGCCGCTTTTTCCGGTGTTATATCTCGCTGAGGTTCCCCGCACATTTCATAGCCCACCATGAACTTCCTGACCGTCGATGACCTCAGGAGAGGCGGAAAGAATACCTGATACATGAGACAGCCGTTGTATACGGGTCCTGATGATGGCTCTTGATATATTCCCATTGAGTATGGGAATGAAACGCCAAAGAGCTTGTCATACCTAGTCAGAACTTCCTTTAAAATCATGGCCCATGTCTCCCGCTGAGAGGATGAGAGCTGCGCGATCGATCGAATAGCCAGGCGCGGCAGTATCATGACTTCAAACGGCCACTCCGCCCAAAATGGCACTACAGCCAGCCATTCCTCGTTTGAGCATACTATTCGACTTTCTTGTGCCTGCTCCCAACGCAGATAATCACTTAGTAGAGACTCTCTGTGGGCCGTAAAATAACGTTGCTGCGCCTCAAGCTGTTCAAGGGCAAAGGACGGAATGTGCGCTGTTGCCCAAATCTGTCCATGGGGATGAGGATTTGAGGTTCCCATCATCTCTCCCTTGTTCTCGAAGATCATGACATGCGCTATATCGGCATCCATGGAGAGTGTTCCGTATTCCTCTTTCCAGAGGTCAATAACCCTCATGATTGCCGAGAGATCCATGGTCGCCAGAGTCAAGTCGTGCCGAGCTGAATAGCATAGCACCCTACACGTTCCCCTCTCTGTGCGCGCTTGAATGATCTCGTTCAAGTCACTGAACTCAGCGGGGGGTATGTCATCGAGCAAAAGCGCGGAATAATCGTTTTGAAAGACGAATACATCACGATAGTTCGGATTCTTTATCCCACCGGCGCGGCTATTGCCCGGACAGAGATAGCAAGCGCGGTCATGGGTAGCAGAATTGAGCGTTGGCACCTCCTCAATCTGCCCCTGCCACGGACGTGTTAGGCGTTGTGGCGAGTTTAGAACCCAACGATTTCGGAGAGGATTCCAGCGCCTGTGAGGAGTATCGAGCTTCATAAGAAAGCAATCCTTTGCTCAATCATAGGAGGCTCATTGGTATATCCGTATGATCAGCCCCCTGTTCGTGAGACCACATTATGGAGATTCATGCTGCCTCGATTTATCGACGAGACGACTCAAACCAGCGCCCTTCGCCTTCTTTACGGGGATGACCCCTCCCAAATCACCGCCCAGCGCGCTAGGTACGTGTCGCTTATTGAGAGATTCAGGGAACATTTCGGGTCCCAGCCGACACATATCTACAGTTCACCAGGAAGGTGCGAATTAGGGGGCAACCATACTGACCATAATGGTGGGCTTGTGTTGGCGACGACGATTAATTTAGACGTGGTAGCCGCGGTATCCACAAGCGAGGACCACGAGCTTACGGTTTACTCATCCAGCTATCGGGAAGCTTTTCGAGTAAACCTGGGTGCTCTTGATCCAGATCCCGCGGAAGATCAAACGTGCCAATTATTGCGAGGAGTCGCCGCTGGTTTTGATGTCCGAGGGCTTCGAGTTGGAGGGGTGCGAATTTTTTTGCATAGCGAAGTACTATTCGCCTCAGGTCTGAGCTCCTCTGCCGCGTTGGAAATGCTCTTGGCAACAGTAATTAATGATTTTTTCAACGATTCGTCTCTTGAGGTTCGCGACTTGGCGACGATTGGACAGGAGGCGGAGCACCGTTTTTGGCAGAAGCCAGTAGGCCTACTTGATCAACTAACTATCGGAACCGGGGGAGTCGTGCACATGAGCTTTCGGGATAGCGCAACGCCTTGGATTCAGTCACTTCCGGTTGACCTTGAATCGCTCGGCTATTCCTTGTTGCTCGTGAATCCAGGAGGTGACCACTCTCAGCTCACTCCTGACTACCGGCAGGTACCAATTGAGATGAGAGAAGTGGCCGATTTCTTCGGCAAAAAGCGCCTCATAGAGCTCACCACCACCGATATCATAGTAAGGTTATCTGAGCTGCGGGATCGTGTCGGTGACCGTGCCATTCTTCGTTCACTGCATTTCTTTCAAGAGAACTCTCGTGTCGAACGACAGGTTCACGCTCTGCTTGTCGGAGACCTTCCAGACTTCTTACGACTTGTGAATGAGAGTGGAAGCTCATCATGGCGACTCCTCCAGAACGTTTTCGCGCCGACTCAAATAACGACTCAACCACTTGCCCTCGCTCTGGCATTAGCAGAGTTGCAAACAAAGGAGTTGGGGTTAAGTTCAGCCTATCGTGTCCATGGAGGGGGCTTTGGGGGAACTATTCTTATGATAGTCCCACACTCCTTCAGCGCTCAGTATCAAGCGAAAATGAGCCTGGCGTTTGGTGAGGACACATGTCACCGCTTTCGTACTCGACCCGTTGGATGCGTCGACGTCTCATCTCTCGAAGCGATAATAACGTGAGGCGGCTAGACCTTAGAATATAGCGCTAAACAAAGCGCCGACCGCTCGGAATGGCAGTGCGATAATATCCCCGACAATAGAGAACAAACCGCGATCCGATGAATCATCTGTTTCAACAGTAGCAGTCTCTGACCGCTCTACTACTCTTCCATTCTCGGCGTCCGCCGCATAACGGGCTCTATCTGAATCGGAACTCTCAATTTCCCGTGAAGTCTCTACGGTAGTCCTCCGGTTGGTGCAACCTGAGAGCGACGCGAGGAAAATATACCCTATTACAGCGGCTACAAAGAGAGTGAAGAGCATCCGAAACATATTTCACCCTTGAACTCAAAGAAGGCTCAATCAAAAAGAAAGGTCGAGAGAGAGGAGTCTTTCTCTCTCTCTCCTTTTCATGGTTAAACTCGAGATTCCCCGGCACGGTTTGCCTGGCTGTTAACCCCAGTCGTAAATAGACCACCCTCAGCAAGCGTCGTGAGCTTACTATCAGCCGAACTCTCCTCATCCAACGATTCCTGGAGCAGGTCGGCGACATCATCCATGTCTAATTGCTGGGCAAACGCGCGGGCTGTTCCATAAGCCGCGATCTCGTAGTGTTCAACTCTCTGAAGCGCTCCTATGAGCACCGCGTCCTTGACCTGTCTGTCCCCCGACGCGGAGATGACTTCCTGAGCCTCTTCAAGTAAGCCTTGCATCGCCTGGCACTCATCACGCTCAGGTCTCCGCCCAACCATCTCAAATACTCGCTCAAGACGAATGACCTGATCCCGGGTCTCTTTTAGATGGTCCTCGATCGCGTTTTTCAACGCGGAGCTTTGCACGGCTTGCGCGATCTTCGGCAGCTGGTTCACCAATTGCTGTTCCGCGTCGTAAATGTCAGCAAGCTCGCTGTGAAGCGCCTCAGTAAGGGTGTTAAGTTTCATTGTTACGTTTTGGGCCATGGTAAACCTCCGTATCTTATTTGTTAGTTTGCGGTATCCGATTTAAATACCGTAAGGCACCCTACACGCCCCGGCGAGGAGGGAGAGATGACACGTGTTATCCCCGTAGCGACGTGTACTGACACTTCGCGGTTACCACCTTGCTGCCACGGCGAATCCTTCCCCATCAGATCGCTTTTGTTCGCTTTTTCAGGCCTCCATAGGTGGGAAGAACCCGTTCAGAGACTGATTCATATGTCGAACCGGACTTACGAAGATGTCTGCTCAGCTAATTTCCCTGACTGAGTAAAGTGCTGTCGCTCCGGACTGTATGAGATTCCCTCACTACTTCGAAGGCTTCATTTTTAGCCGTGGAGCCATCCCCACAACTCCAGAGCGTGACATCGCGTCGTTAGAATGCGGATAGGCTCCACTCTTGAGGAGTGGAGCGTGTTTATTACTCAGCTTAGCTCACATCATACAGGGGAACCTGCTACTCCAGACTCATCCGAGGAGCGTGATCGACTCCACTCGCCACTTGCTTGACGCTCAACTGATAAGCGCGCGGTCGCGGGCAGGAGATTCCAGATTCTTTGCGCCGCCATCTGTTCTTCCCGCTGTATTTCCTCGGCGATCTGGGCGGTTGGAAGGTCCCCTACTGTTTGCGCGGCGACCTTCAGTGCCTCATAGGTAGCAGCTTCGCTTTGCTCGATGGCGTAGGCGATAATCAAGTTCTGAGTGTTTCGATCCTCCTCTCTCTGCCCTATTTGCCCGGCTCTCGGCACGGCGTTGAAAATGTGCGCCATGAAACTTTTTGTCGTAGATGGGCTTCCGCCC
>CAIVDM010000025.1 GCA_903904735.1 uncultured delta proteobacterium | reverse complement strand
GGGGTACTTCTTTGTGAATAAAGATTGTAAAACGGTTCAGGTTTCATCGTCTGAGGAGTCCGCGTGTAACGCCACGGTCGCCGCGAAAATTAGCTATGTAGCTTCATCGCCGATCTCACTTGTCTGGGAAGGTGGCGACCGTGACATATTGAAGAAAGCGTCGTTGGTCCGATTTCCTCTCGATCTGTCGAGTAACGATCGCTGGTACGCGTGGTACGGATCGAAAGAAGCTCCGCTTCTTGTGTACGACCCTTCGCATAAAGCTGAAGTTACGTCCGCTCAGCAGCTCTTCGGTAACTGGACGTTTGGAGGGCAGCGCATGGCCCGTGCGGGTTCCCTCGAAACGTCATCAGACGGTGCCGTAGCTCCAAAACCGTGGAGAGATGGCTATCAGGCTCTCGAGACGCTCGACCACAATGGAGATGCTGAGATCTCAGGAGAGGAGCTCACGCCGTTAGCGCTCTGGTTTGACGAAAACAGAGATGGAGTAAGCCAGGAGGGTGAGGTCAAACCCGCGCGAGGGATGGGGGTGACTAAGTTGTTTCTTGGTCCCACAGTGATTGACTCATCCGACCGCTCTGTGCGTGTTGTCCGTGGTTTCGCTCGTATCGGCTCAGACGGCTCTGAGATATCAGGAGCGACTATCGACTGGTATAGTGAAGGTGGAGCGACGGTTAGCGAGCTATCAGCAAAGCTGGATTTCGTTCGACGAGCAGACGCTTCAAACGCGGAGTCCGCCTTGCCGCCTGTCGACATATCGCGACGATTGCCTTGGGCGACAGGAGAGGTTGTGCCCGATTCCCCACTCAATGGTCGCTGGTCATGGAGCGATCCTCGAGACAAGAACGCTCGTGAGCATGGAGAGCTTGTACTTGAGGAAAAAGCTGGCGGAGGCATCTCTGGCATGGCGCTCTCTGAGGTGGGCCTGGATACTGATCTTCAGATGCAAAACGCGATTGCCTTCAAGATTCTCAACGGGCAGATCACAAAACGTGAGGGCTCGAAGATCGAGCTAAAGTTTCATTCGATTGATGCGCGCGGCGCTCATGGCTCCGATCCGGGACTTCGCACAACAGCGGTATTTGATACGGCCTCTGGAACGCTCTCTGGAACGACTACCCAGATCGTTGGCTCGGGTTCAACAGAGAAGGAAGTGACCTATAGTTGGGTGGGGCGAAAGAAGAGAGCTTCAGCGAATGTCGCGAAATAGGGAATGTCCCTCGACCTTGCTGGCCTTGTGATTTGTGTTGCGGCGGGAAGGGACTCCCGCCCTCCCCCTAACGTAAACACGAGTCATGATCGGGAGGGCGTGTCTCCGCACACGCCGCGCTGCGCATCGCGATTATCTTCAAGACTTGCAACATTCTGTGCGGCGGGAAGGGACTCCCGCCCTCCCAAAGGGAATTCGAATCCCTTCTGATGTACTTGGAAGAAAGATAAGGATGGCGGAGAGGAAGGGATTCGAACCCCCGCTACCCTTTCAGGTAGACCTGATTTCGAATCAGGCGCCTTCAGCCACTCGGCCACCTCTCCGGAGGGTGTAACCAT
>CAIVDM010000024.1 GCA_903904735.1 uncultured delta proteobacterium | reverse complement strand
GGTGCGGAGACCCGCTCTCCCGTGGGATCTGCGGTGTCTCTTTAGTTGCGAGCTTCGTGATACTCCTTGGTCTGTTCCACGTGGAACACGGCGGGTGCGGAGACCCTCCCTCCCGTGGGATCTGTGGTGTCTCTTTAGTTGCGAGCTTCGAGATGCCCCTAGATCTGTTCCACGTGGAATACGGCGGATGCGGAGAACCACCCTCCCCTGCACGGAGCCTCTGTCTCACTCTCTTACTCCGTCTTGGATTTGTTCCACGTGGAACAAGTAGATCGAATCCTCTTTTGTGTTGTCGCGAGCGCTAACTCGTGATACCTCTACAGCTTCCGTTGTAAATCACCACTTCGCATCATCTCATGGCCCAAGTAATAGCTCTCGCGAATCAAAAAGGCGGCGTTGGAAAGACAACCAGCGCAGTGAGTCTTTCGGCGCAACTCGCCCTACTCGGCTTTCGAGTCCTTCTTTTAGATTTTGATCCGCAAGCTAGCGCCACAAGTGGTCTTGGTATCGCGAAACACCCTGAAGGCAGCGACCTGTACGATGCCTTTTTTGGCAAGGTTCCGTTCCGAGATATTATAGTCCGATCTTCGATCCCAAATCTCTCCGTGGTTCCTGGATCGCATGACCTCGTGAGCCTTGAGCTTGAAATCGGCCGTGCGCCTGGTCGCGAGTTGATTCTTCGCAGCGCGATGACAGAGATCCAATCGGACTTCGACCTTGTTCTCATCGACTGCCCACCATCCTCAGGCCTTCTTACCTTGAATGCTCTCGGATGTGCACAGTCGGTCATAGTTCCGCTCCAGGCCGAGTATTATTCTCTCGAAGGTCTCTCCGGGTTGCTCAATACGATTTCGTTTGTTCAGCAGACTTTTAACCCAACCCTCCAGATTCTTGGTGTATTCCTGACTATGTATGACGCTCGCACGAATCTCTCAGTGCAGGTCCATCAAGAGGCTGAGCGGCACTTCGCGGAAAAGCTCTTTCGAGCAAGAATACCTAGGAATATCAAGCTCTCAGAGTGTCCAAGCCACGGTCTTCCCATATGCAAATACGATCCACAAAGCGCTGGAGCCAAGAGCTACCTGGCCCTAGCTGGAGAGCTGATTGAGCGACTGGGATTAAACAAAGAGGATTCGGAGCAGGCCGCCTGACGGCAGTAATTAGGCTGTTTCGTATGCGAGTTTTTTTAAAGAGGTGACTACATGACAATGGGCTCAGGTTTAAAGAAGGGTGCTAGACCGGCACTGGGTAGGGGATTGAGCGCTCTAGTTTCAACCGCCGTTTCAACGCCATCGATCCAGACCCGCCAGCCCGCCGTTAATGCTGACATTCGAGCTATCACCGCCGAATCGGCCCCAGTGGTAATCACACCAGAGACAAAAGGGGAGTCGCCGACCGTTATTAATATCTCTGAGATTATCGCCAATCCTGGCCAGCCTCGGCAGGAGTTCTCTGACCATGAGCTTAATGAGCTTTCTGAGTCAATCAAGGCACTTGGCGTACTACAGCCGATCATGGTTCGACCATATGCGGGTGGTTATCAAATCGTGGCTGGAGAGCGACGATTTCGCGCTGCGACTCGTGCGGGGCTCTCTCAAGTTCCTGTAATTATTCGTGATTTAACAGAGCGCGAGACGTTCGAGATCGCCATGGTCGAGAATATTCAGCGGCAAAGCCTCAATCCTATCGAGGAAGCCAAGGGATATCAAAGGCTTATGGATGATTTTTCGTTGTCGGTACAAGAGGTTAGTGAGCGGGTAGGGAAGGATCGCGCGACGGTGGCCAACACTGCGCGACTCCTGAAGCTCCCCAGCGTGGTCCAAGACATGGTCCGCGACGGGCGGATTACGGCTGGACACGCAAAGGCAATCCTCACTGTAAAAGAGCCGGTGGCTCAGATTAGCCTGGCCAATAAAGTAGTCGCCGAAAGCTTGTCAGTTCGTGCTGTTGAAGCGATCGTTTCTAGAACAGTTGTTTTCGACAGTCCGAAGAAGTCGAGCGATGAGGGTGACGAGAGTGCGCCAAAAACTCCGCACATTCCCGCCTATCCAGAGCTTGAGGAGCGTTTGCGAAATTCACTCGGCACAAAAGTTACCGTACGCAAAGCGCGGAAGGGTGGCCAGGTGGAGTTGCATTACTTCTCTGACGCGGAGCTTGATAGATTAGTGCAAATTTTAACGATGACACGGGAGTAATATGAAGAGTTCAAGTCAGGCAGTTCCGACAGATTCTTATACGACCAATTCAAAATTCACCATGGGCCCTGGCGCCGCCAAGGGAAGTTCGACCGTAATTGGATCGGACACGGCGATTAAAGGAGACATCAAATCACGCGGAGATATCGTCGTTTCGGGCGTTGTTGAGGGCGAGGTCGCCTCTGACGCCAAGATCGTGGTAGCTGCTGGTGGCGCGGTTACAGGGCGCCTCGTCGCGGTTGAGGTGGTCGTCGAAGGAAAGTTGACGGGTGACGTTTCGGCCTCCAAGTCCGCGTCGCTGTTAAATGGTTCCGAACTTCGTGGTGATATCAGCACACAGGTAATTATGATCGAGCCAGGGGCGACCTTCGTCGGTCGTTGCTCTATGCCTGAGACGGCCCAGGCCCAGGTCGTAAGCAAGAGTTAATCGTTGCGGATCCCGGCTACGAAGAGAGTGTCGGTGCGCCTCTGAGGAGGCGCGCTCGAGCGGTGAGCCCTTACAGTTGATCTAATTTAAAAAATCGACGAATCTACCAGCTATGAACGGAACGCTTCACGACGTACTCGCCGCAATCTCCCTTACAGAGACTGATGCATTGATGATCCTTGTTGGATCAGGGCTTATCTTTACACTCTATAAGTCCCTCCAGACCTTGGTGTTTCAACCACTTTTGGAGCACGTTGAGTACCGCGAGACGGTAACCGAGGGAGCGCTGTTTACCGCCGAGCAGATGCGTGAAAAGGCAGTAGCGCTCCGCGCCCGATACGATCAGGGGATCTTCCAAGCCCGAGTTGAGGGGAATCGAACCCGCACTGAGATTATCGCTGAAGCCAAGGGGCAGGCGGCCCAGATCGTATCTGCCGCGGAAGCGGAGGCTGCCGCGGATTTGAAGGCTGGCAGGACAACTATCGCCGAGCAGCTCTCTCAGGCCAAGCATGGTGCTGAGAAGGAGGCTACGGCCCTGGCGGCGACCTTCGCGTCCCAGGTTGACGCGCAGCTCTCTACCCAGTAGGCGCCGAGATTCATCCGTGTATCCTTATTCGCCGGTTTAATGGCTGCATATAAGCCCCTAAATGCCCGTATCCAGGGTCGGCGATCCGAAACGACTCATACCATAGAAACCTACTGAATTCGTCCACCTAAGGGGTGACATCTGCCCTGAGCTTGGCTATCCTACCGGCGCAATTTGGGATCATGGCTCTTCCTGTTTAAAGGTCGCAGAAAGAAAATCGTAATGAACGTACTAAACGCTTCCATACTACACCGCATCATCACCTCCCTCGCTTCTGTTCTTTTTCCTGTAGCCTCCGCGTTCGCCTCTAACTCGGCGCACGGTGAACCATCGATCGCCGACCTTACGGTCTACTGGGCGAACTTCGCGGTCTATTCGGTTATCTTGTATGTGCTCCTTCGTAAGCCGCTAGCGAATGGCTGGAGCGCTCGACGCGCGCGTATCCAAGACGCGGTCGCGAGCAGCGCTTCGCAGATGGCTGCGGCTGAGCGAGAGTTAAACGCGGTCGAGGCTCTAACGAAGGGCTTGAGCTCAGAGCAAGAGCGCGCTCGCGCCGAGATAGTCGCGCAAGCGAAGCTCGAGGCACAGCAAATTATCCAGAGCGCCCACGCCAAAGCGACACGCGTCCGTGAGCAGGCGAAAGACATGGTGGCGGGCGAGGGGAGATCGGCGGAGTCGACGTTCCGAACGACGCTTGTCGCTCGCGCGCTTGAATTGGCTCGCGCTAAGTTCGTCGGTGGTGAGTACGGCTCTCGACAGCAGTCATATCTCGACGCGGCGGTTGGTCGCGCGAAGCGCTTAGTTCAATAGTTCGGTGATTAGAGAGGAATAGGACGCAGACTCATGGTTGCTGGAAGAAAAGAAAAGGTGGCGAAGCGATACGCGCGAGCGTTGTTTGAGGTTTCGGATCCGAAAGACTTTGACGTAGTCTCAACGCAACTCGGCGCGTTATCCTCTTTATGGGACGAGTCCGCCGATTTTCGACAGAGTATGTTGAATCCCCGCGTTTCCGACGTTCTTCGTGTGCAAGTGGTTGATAGCCTCGTAGAAGCCCTTGGTGGCTGGAAGCATGAGCCGACAAAGCGCGTGGTGCACCAGCTCGTGTCACTCCGAAAGGCGACGACTCTTCCAAGTCTCGCCCAGATCTACACGGCTCTCGTGAGCGACTACCGCAAGAACTTGTCACTTGAAGTTACACTCGCGCAGCCAGCGAATGATGATGCCATCGCGAGTCTCAAAGGACGTCTTTCGCAGGCGCTGGGCGGAGAAGTGAAGCTCACCGTTCAGAGTGATTCAGCGCTGATCGGCGGCGTCACGATACGACTTGGGGATAAGCTTTTGGATCGATCGGTCGCCGGAGCGCTGCAGAGAATGGCGTCCCAGATAAGCCGATAGAGTAATGAAAGGATATAACTAAATCGCGAAGGCAAGATTTTAAGGAGAAGAGGTAACTATGGATATACGTGCGGATGAGATAAGCAGAATCATCAAAGACAAGATCGGCAGCGTATCAGGCGACCAAGACCTCAGTGAGGTAGGATCCGTCCTGAGCGTGGGAGACGGAATCGCGCGCGCCTATGGTCTTGGAAAGGTCGGTCTAGGAGAGCTCGTTGAGTTCCAGAACGGAACCAAGGGTCTCGCGTTTAACCTCGAAGAGGACAATGTCGCTATCGTAGTAATGGGAGAGACCTCAAACATCTCCGAAGGCGACACCGTGAAGCGAACCGGCAAGATCGCGCAGGTTCCAGTTGGAGAGGAGCTCGTTGGTCGTGTAGTAGACGCGCTTGGTAATCCAATTGACGGTCTCGGGGACATCTCCACCTCAGAGGTTCGTCGAATCGAAATCAAGGCTCCTGGTATCGTTGGTCGTAAGTCCGTTCATGAGCCGATGCAGACAGGCCTTAAGGCGATCGACTCCATGACCCCAGTTGGTCGTGGTCAGCGAGAGCTCATCATCGGCGACAAGAAGACTGGAAAGACAACGGTCGCTATCGACACGATCATCAACCAGAAGGGTAACGGCGTAATCTGTATCTACGTCGCTATTGGCCAGAAGCGCTCGTCGGTAGTTCAAGTTGTAGAGCGACTCAAGGAACACGGCGCGATGGATCACACGATCGTCGTGGCTGCTACGGCTTCCGAGCCAGCTCCGATGTCGTTCCTCGCTCCGTACACCGGATGCGCGATGGGCGAGTACTTCATGAACAAGGGCAAGCACGCTCTCGTTATTTACGACGATCTCTCGAAGCATGCGGTAGCGTACCGAAGCGTTTCGCTCCTTACTCGACGTCCACCAGGACGTGAGGCGTACCCTGGTGACGTTTTCTATCTCCACTCCCGTCTCCTTGAGCGCGCCGCTAAGTTGAGCGACGCGAACGGTGGTGGATCGCTCACGGCGCTCCCAATTATCGAGACCCTCGAAGGCGACGTTTCGGCGTACGTTCCAACGAACGTAATCTCGATTACGGACGGACAGATCTTCCTTGAGGCGGATCTCTTTAACTCCGGCGTACGTCCGGCGGTTAACGTAGGTCTCTCGGTATCCCGTGTAGGAGGAGCCGCTCAGGTGAAGGCGATGAAGAAGATCGCTGGAACCCTCCGTCTCGACCTCGCGCAATACCGTGAGAAGCAGGCGTTCGCGCAGTTCGGATCGGACCTTGATGCCGCCACCCGCGCGCAGCTGGCGAAGGGCGCTCGTCTCGTAGAGATCCTCAAGCAAGGGCAGAATGTTCCGATGCCAGTAGAGCTTCAGGTCGTTTCGATCTTCGCGGTCGCTAACGGTTACACTGATAAGCTCGATGTGGCGCAGGTTCTTCCGTTTGAGGAGTCTCTCCACCGGTATCTTCTCACCAGCCAACCTGACTTGATGAAGGATCTCCGCGCGAAGGCGGAGCTCGACAAGGACATCACTGACCGTTTGAAGAAAGCGCTCGCGACGTTCGTTGACCAGTTCCTCGCGGGAAACGCGGTGTCGCTTAATGGCACATTGAATGGAGCGGCGGCGACAGGTAAATCGGCTCAGAAGAGCGCGCAAGCTCACGCTAACGCAGCATAAGGGTAGAACCTCATGGCAGGTCTGAAGGACATTAAACGCCGCCTCAAGTCGGTCAATAACACTAAGAAGATCACTTCGGCGATGAAGCTTGTGTCTGCGGCGAAACTCCGCAAGACGCAGGACGCCGCGGTTCGCTCGCGCGCCTATACTGAGGCGCTGCGAGGAATCCTGGCGCAGCTTCAAGCTGGAGCGGAGTTTTCGCACCCGCTGCTCGAGTCAAAGCAATCCGTCAAAAAGATTCGCATCCTCGTGCTCGGCGCGACGCGTGGTCTCTGCGGCGGTTTTAACACCAACATCAACCGCAAGGTTGAGGCGCTCTCCAAGGAGCTTCAAGAGAAGTATCCAGGGTGTGAGATCT
>CAIVDM010000023.1 GCA_903904735.1 uncultured delta proteobacterium | reverse complement strand
TGAAGGATAATATGAAGAAGCCGGTGGTATCTTTTATCGCTGGTGCTACAGCCCCTCCAGGACGCCGTATGGGACATGCTGGCGCTATCATCGGCGGAGCCGATGATACGGCGGAAGCTAAGTTCAATGCCCTCCAAGCGGCTGGCATTCACACCGTGCGGTCTCCTCACGAGATCGGCGCGAAGATGCAGGAAGTTGTTGGTAAGTAACGGAGGGGCGGCCTCGCCCGTTGAAATCTGAAAGCATTGCTCAAAAGGGCGGCTATCTGGTTAGGCCCCACCCTGCTGTTTTTTGGAATAGCTGAGGTCGGGGCCCGTTGTTTGTATCGCAGCAGGCCAACACCCATCCGTGCGGATCCGATTCTCAATCACGTATTCGCGCCGAATCACATTCAGATATTTTCTCAGTTCTCAGGTCGAGGAATCCCGTCATACTCGCGACGATCAAATAGTCAGAGTTGGATGGCTGACTACGATTTTTCAGTAGAGAAAGCCCCGCAGACATTTCGGATCGCGTATCTTGGAGATTCTTTCGTTGAAGGCACGTGTCCCGAAGAGGATTCGGTTCCAGCTATTGTTCAGCAAAGCTTGAAGGTTCCGGGAAAAACGGTGGAGGTGATTAACACGGGAACCTCGTCTTACGCGCCGACCCTCTATTACCGTCTCTTTACAACCAAGCTCGCTGCATACAAACCTGACCTGTTAGTAGTCAATGTCGATATGACCGACGTCTTCGATGACTCGCTCTATCGAATGACACTCAACTATAATGCGGAAGGGACCCCAGTAGCGTGCGCGCCAGGACATCCGGCGTTTAGGACACATCGAAGGACTGAGTGGGGATTAGAAAAGCTGACGCCCTTTCAGCGCTCGATTCTGGCGGCTGCAGAGTATTCGTCCTTAGTGAAGGTTATCCTCGATTATGTAGCCGAGCTTGCTCGCCGCGAACCCGTGGATGATGGCGAGGTCCCGCCACTCTTTGAGTGGTGCGCTCCTGCGCGGAGTGAAAAGGCCAAGAGTGATGTCGCATGGAGCATGTCTATGCTTAAACGGCTCATTCAGGAAGCAAAAAGGGACGGTATAAAAGTCGTTGTGACCGGCGTGCCTCATCGTCAGCAATTGGAGGGCACATGGTCCCTCCAACCCTTCTCAGATATTGAATCCGTCTGTATCTCTGAGGACGTGCCGTTCCTAAATCCAGTCGCTGGTATTAAAGCTAAGTTGGGAGATCAACCGCCAAGCTCAATCTACATCCCGGGCGATATGCACTTTAATCCCAAGGGCTATCAGTTGTGGGGTGGCCTACAGGTGGATTTTTTGAGGCGGTTGGTCGGATAATCAAATGAGGGCCGCAAGCCCCGCGTCCCCGCTATTTTTTCGCGAACTGCGCGTGTTCTCGGATCGCTCGCTTGAATTCCTCCGTGTCGACCGCTTGAGGCACTTGCGCGTCGCTACGTTCCCACCGCTGAAGCCAAGAGTGGTCCAAAAGGTCTCGCGCGATTCCCGCGTCCACGCCGCGTGGCGTATACGCTTTCGTTGTTTCCCGCTTTTGTCCCGTTCCGGGTCCAGCGGCCACCCACCATCCGACCTTGAGAAGTGCCGCTCGCACTGCGGTGCTCGCCGAAAAGGTGTGTAGGCTTGCCGCCTTTTCTCCACACAGCTCTAAGATGTGAGCTAATATCGGCATCTCCCACATCTCCCCATTCACTTTGGTAGAGAATGGATCGAACCAAATAACGTCGGGTGGTGGGGCGCTCTTTGCGTGAGCCATGAAATCGCCGTGATGAAGCTTCCACGAGATCGGTAGGGAGGAATGCGCCCAGGCTCCCTCACGTAAAAGTTTATGAGGAGCTCCATGTCTCAAATGGGCGAAGTGCCACGGGTGTTGCAGCGCTAATCTGAGCGAATCAAGGTCGTTCTCGAAGCTGATGATCTCTATGGGACGCCCAAGAGACTCAAGCTTTTCTAGGCTGTGCAAGCACACCATGGCGTTCGTGGCTGCACCAAGACCGATATCCCAGATAACGAGTGGTGAAGGTGACTCTGAAAGTCGTTCATGAATACGCGCCGCCTCGACATAGAGTTTGTATGACTCCTCGCGCGGGTCATCTGATACGTGCATCACCTCACCAGAGAGGCGGTGTTTAATCGCGCCGGCGCCACCTTCGCGAATAATGATCTGGTAATTCCCAAGCATCGTTCGATCCATCTTCGTATTGCTCGGAGGTGGTTTGGGAGGGTTGTCAAGATCATCGCTCTCAAGAGCGGTAACATTGCTTTCGTAGAACGCCTTGAAGGTTCCGGCGATGATCGCTTGACGCATATCACGCATAAGATTTCGGTAGAAGGTTAGGTTGTGAACCGACAGAAGTTGTCCCGCGACGAACTCTCGCGCGCGAACGAGGTGTTGTAGGTATGCCCTCGTATATCGCCTGCACGTTGAGCACGAGCATGTGGGATCGAGCGGTTCTGAATCAAGGCGATAGACGCCACGGCGAAGATCAAGTCTTCCTCGTGAGGTAAAGACAACGCCCTGATTCGCGAGCGAGGTTGGAAGAATGCAATCGAACATATCCATTCCACGGCGAACCGCTTCGAGAAGATCGATCGGAGTTCCTACCCCCATTAAATAGCGGGGCTTGTGAGCTGGTAGGAGGGGCGCGCTGTGTTCAGTTGTGTCCTCCCGCTCCTGTCTTGTCTCTCCAACGGCAAGTCCTCCGAGAGCGAAGCCATCAAAATCTATCGCGGTAATTTGCTCGGCGCTCTCACGTCGAAGGTGAGGGTAGCATGCCCCTTGCACGATTCCGAAGAGCGCTTGGTCTGAGTCACCGCGCGCGTCGTAGCTCCGCTGTGCCCAACGGGTCGTGAGCTCCAGTGCCGCGCGAACGTCCGCCTCTGAGGATGTCGAACGGATACATTGATCGAGCACCATCATGATGTCGCTTCCGATCGTCTTCTGCATCTCGATGCTTAACTCAGGAGAGAGTTTGACCCGTTTGCCATCCACGTAGCTTCTAAAGGTCGCGCCTTCCTCTGACATCTGAAGTTGTTTT
>CAIVDM010000022.1 GCA_903904735.1 uncultured delta proteobacterium | reverse complement strand
GCGCCAGTGGCGATAATCAGCGAATCGCAGCTATAGGAACCAGATTGTCCTTGCAGCTTGAAGGGGCGCGTTGAGAGGTCCGCTTTCACTACGGTATCAACCTTAATGGTTGTACCAAACTTCGCGGCCTGCTGCTCCATGAGCTGCATCAGCTCTGGACCCATGATTCCTTCAGGAAAACCGGGGAAGTTCTCAACGTCAGTAGTGGTCGTGAGCTGTCCTCCAGCGAGGGGGCCGTGCAAGAGAAGAGGCGAGAGGCTAGCGCGAGCGGCATAGACCGCCGCCGTGAGACCTGCGGGACCCGATCCCAAAATGATTACTTTGTGGTGGATGGTTGGTGCTGTAGGATTGGTCATACACGCCTTTCATGAAACAGACCGTCTCCGGCCGAAACGTATGCACCGACATATTAGGATTAAAAAGTTACTGATTGCAAATAGAGGAGAGATCGCCCGGCGAATAATTCGAGCCTGTAAAGGGCTCGGCATCGAGACGGTTTTGGCGGTGTCAGATCCCGACAGTTCTTCGCTCGCGGCGACCGAGGCAGGGGCGGTAGTGGCGCTCGGGGGAGCGGCGGCCCGGGAGTCTTATCTCAATCACACGAAAATCATAGAAGCAGCGCTCTCGACGGGCTGCGACGCGATCCACCCGGGCTATGGGTTTCTATCCGAAGATGGTGATTTCGCCGAGGCGGTCCGTAACGCCGGGCTTACCTTCGTCGGCCCCTCGCCCGAGAGTATCCGAACCCTCGGGGTAAAGACGACAGCGCGGTCTACTGTGACCAAAGCTGGTGTGCCCGTAACGCCAGGAAGTTTCGTGGCCGGAACCGACGAGGAGCTGTGCCAGGCGGTACAAAGCATCGGCCTGCCTGTCATCATCAAAGCCGCCGCGGGAGGCGGGGGGCGAGGAATGCGCATCGTGAGGGATATCGCCGAGATGGGTGAATCGCTCGCTCGAGCGCGCGCTGAAGGGCTTAAGAACTTCGGCAGTGACGCTGTCTACGTTGAGAAGTACATCGAGGAGCCGCGCCACGTTGAGGTTCAGCTCTTTGGCGATACGCATGGCAAGGTCGTGCATTTCGGCACGCGAGACTGCTCAAGTCAGCGACGACATCAAAAACTTCTCGAAGAAGCGCCTGCTCCTTTCTTAGATTCTGAGACGCGCGAAAAAATTCACCAGGCGGCGGTCGCTGCGGCGAAGAGTGTTGGGTATTACAACGCCGGCACCGCTGAGTTCTTGGTGAAGGGAAAAGAGTTTTACTTCCTTGAGATCAACACGCGCATACAAGTTGAGCATCCGATCACGGAGGCTATCACGGGCGTGGATCTCGTTGAGTTACAGCTCCGTGTGGCGATGGGTGAGCCGATACCGTTTGAGCAAAAAGATATTCAATTTACGGGACACGCCATCGAGCTTCGCATTAACGCCGAGGATCCCTTCGAGAACTTTCGCCCAGCCACGGGAACAATAACCGCGTGGGAGCGTCCCGAACCAAGCGACGCGCGCGAGGATTTTGGATACCGAGTCGGTGATTCTATTCCACCTTGGTATGATTCGCTCATAAGCAAAGTGATAATTCACGGCGCCTCACGAGCTGACGCCTTGTACAAGACCTTTCAATATCTCAAGCACTACCGAGTTGAGGGAGTACCAACGACGATTCCTTTTCACGCCTGGATCCTCTCGAACTCACGCTTTCAGGAAGATGGGATCGATATCGGTTATGTGGAGCGGGAGTTCTCGGGTGAGGGAGCCGAAGCGGCGCTCGCGCTGCTTGTTACCGATCCCGAGTTTCGCGCAGGCAACGGCGCGGAGCCGTACACGGAGACCGCCACTCCCGCTGATTTGGCACAAGGTGCGACTTCGCTCTCGATCGTGCATGAGCCAGGAGGAACGTTCTTGGCGATCCCACATGATAGCGCGGGAGCTCCCCTTACGCGGAGCACCTGGAGGCGCTCAACTTCCCGAGCGGCGATCTGTGGAAGTAGGCAGTGAAACGAAAGGAGCTTCACTTATAAGTCTCGACCAATGATTCATCTCTTTCGGCGCCTCAAAGTATCGTGGGTAGCGATCGTCGCACCGCTGGCTCTCTGCCTCGTGTACGCGCCCTGGATGAGTTCACAGGAGTTTCGCGAGCGCGTGATTGAATCTGATTTCGTGCCGCTCTACACGGCGGGGCGGATGGTGCTGGAAGGACAAGTTCAGCGGCTTTACGATCTGCCAGAGCAAAAGAGATTCGAATGGCGTATAGCGCCGGAGTTAGAACAAAAAAACGCCCATAATTGGTTCCCGTATCCGCCTGTCATCGCGTTTGTTTTCTCGGGCATCGCTCCTTTGTCCCTTGAGGACGCGTATCGAGTTTGGGGAGCCATTAATGTAGTGCTTCTACTCTTGCTGATTCAGCGATGTATTTTGGCTCTGGAACCTAAGGGAAAAGGGAACAACTCGCTAATCGCCACGCGATGCCTCGCCTTCTTCCCAGTAGTGGCCACGCTTTTTCAAGGGCAGCTGTCATTTCTAATAGCGCTGTCCTTTTTTGCCGCTTGGCGGGCGATCCGCGCCAACAAGCCACTCCGAGCGGGTCTCTTTCTGAGCTTCTTGAGCATCAAGCCATATATGCTCTTCCTGCCGATGTTCCTGCTGTTGTGGAAGCGACAGAAAGCGATTCTTCTAGGTGTCGCGATAGGAGGCGCTTTTTTCGCCGCTATTTCATGGCTGCTCGTGGGAATGTCGGGCGCGCTAGATTTCGCTGGCGTCCTCTCACTCGCCGCCACAGGAGAGGACCTATTTAGCCTCAACAGGGCGAGCACGCACAGTTGGCGAGGGTTTTTAATCAATATGCTCGGGGACGCGAACCCTAGGTGGATTGGAGTTCTCTGGCTCCTCGGATCCTTGATGGCGTTCTCTCTACTCATCGCCACTTGGAGAGGAGAGCTTCGTTTTGCCTCTCAGCGCTTTAATCTTCAATGGGGCGCGTTGATAATGACGATAATCTTTACCGCGCCGCATCTTCACTGGCACGACCTCACGCTCTTGCTTGTCGCGGCGGTGCTCGCGGTCTCGCCCACGAGAGAGCAATCATATTCTCAGTCGCCGAGTCGATATCTTCGATTCATCTTACCCTGTGGCTACGCTACTATCTGGTTGGCGGCCTTGGCGCCCGATTTAGCTCCAAGGGTAACGGTGCCACTGCTACTATTAGCCTTAGTGGTTTTGACGCTAGAGCTAAGAAGACTCGGAAGCGTGAGGGATCAGAGCCCCGAACGCCCCTAGGTCGATCCCTTCGCTCTACGGACGACGCGTCGGATACTAACAAAGCTTATGAGCATCAGAAGACCTGAGACGGTGGGAGCTGTCGTGAGGTGATCTGCCGCGTTCGAGCCCAATGAGCTTGAGAGATATAAGTCGTACAGCAACCCCCACACAGAGGCGACACTGAAACACGACAGACACAGGACTCGCTCAGTGAGCGTTCCATAGTGGATAAGCGTTGGCCAAAGGAGCGCTAAAGAAATGCCGACCAGGGGTAGATCGTAGTCATATTGGTAGGGGCTAATCATAATGGTCGCGAATAAAACGAGCCCGACATGGCGTCGCGGCGCGCTTTGTCGAGCGCTGGACACAATCGCCTCAAGAGCGATGACGACGGCGATGAATTGGGCCATCATCGATAACGCTCCGCTCACTCCAAGTGAGCGCAAGCTCGCGTAGGCCGAGACCATCCTAAAAAGTGGTACATGACCTTGCAGCAAGACGCGTTTAGTTTCACGCATCGTGTCTAGAAAATCCCCCCATATCGAAGGTCTAAGGGTGACGAGACTTATAGCGACGCCCAGGACGCATACGATCGCCGCTAGTATTAATTCGCGCCACCGTCGACGTATGAGCAGGCTGGTCACCGCGGCTGGCAGCGTCTGAGGCTTGAGGGTCAGAAGTCCTAACAACGCTCCGGCGGTCGGACGCTCGCGTAGAGTTCCCAACGCGAAGAGCCCAAGAATCGCCCCGAAGAGAAGGCCATTCTGACCGGAAGACAGAGTAACCACTATTGATGGCAGCGCCGTCATAAGGACTACTCCGAAATGTTCGGGGTTAATTCGCCGCAGCGCCCACACATAGGCGAGGCTAGAGCCGCCCATGAACACACCGTACGCGAACCACTTGGGAAAAAGCCCGAGGGGTGAGAGGAGAACGACAAAGGGCGGCGGGTACGTCCACCGTAGGCCACTATGGACATAGCCATCGGTGGAATAAAATACCGACCGGTACGCGTCCTTGACCGCGCCGCTCCAAAAAGACTGGCTGACTAGATAGAACACGTCGAAATCGGAAGACGCGTCGTTAGGATCGCGCCACATACGAACGACGTGAAGCGCGTACACAAACGCGATGAGAGATAAAAGAACGCGGGTCCGCCAATGACTTTGGTTAGTGGAGAGCGAAGGTGAGGGGAAAGTCGTCATGGAAAATAAAACCGGAAAGAGTCGCGCCGAGCGTAATCGCTACACCATAAGCTCACATTCGTAGTCAGATCGCACAACTACATCTATCCCAGTCGTGGGGTGCGCAAACTCTACCTGCCAGGCGTGCAGAAAGAATTGTCGTGGTTTCGTGGCGAAATCGCCGAGCGCCGTAGTCGCTCCGTACAAAGAATCTCCCACGAGTGGGAGTTTAAGGTGGGCCGCGTGAGCTCTGACCTGGTGTCTTCGCGCGGGAGACGCTTGTGCGGTAACGAGAGTCGTTCCCTTTGGACATGCGCGACCGATCGGAGTGAAGACCGTCGTGCCGGGTAGCGCGCGCGCTGATTTCGCCGGCTCTTTTTCATACACTTTAACTTTACGCGCCCCGCGGTGTGGAGTGCCGATGTATGAAGAGAGCGTCGTCCGCTCGCGCAGCTCTCCCTCAACGAGCGCGACGTATGTTTTCTTGATGTCACCTTGAAGGAGAGCTTTGAAGAGCAGTTCCCACATCGCGCGATTCTTCGCGCCGAGAAGCACGCCGCTCGTTTCAAGATCGAGGCGTTGGATGAGTCCACAATCCTCTGGTCGAGGGGCTGCGTGAATGAGCGTAGCGTCGTGCTTCGCGAGAGCGTCGGCAACAGACACGCCACCACCTTCAGGGAG
>CAIVDM010000021.1 GCA_903904735.1 uncultured delta proteobacterium | reverse complement strand
GGTCATGTCGTGATCATCGGCGGTGGAACAGTTGGTCAGATACTAGCGCAAGCTTTGCGTCGACTCTCAAAACAGTTCGTTGTAATCGACTCAGATTATGACGTCGTCCTTCGCTTACGGGCCGGCGGCGCCAGAACCCTCTACGGAGATGGCAGCGATAGAGACCTCCTGGAAGCGGCCGGGGTGCCAAATGCCGCCCTGCTCCTCATCGCCACGACCCATGATCAGATACTGCAAACGATCATCAACGCGGCGCGAGACTTGCGCCCATCTCTTCCCATAATAGCCAGACTTCACGAACTAGGAGACGGCTCGGCCGTGCGACTCCTACCGATTCAGGACATCGTACAACCGCAGCTTGAGGCGAGTCTTAACATGCTACGACAAGCATTAAAGGAATTAGGAATCGACGAACCGGAAGTTAACTCTTATGTGGAAGAGACGCGGTCGCAGCACTACTCTTTAATCACTAGCCAATCCTGAGCCGAAAACGTCGGAGGGTCTGACTCAAGAAGCTTGCGCCAACAAACTTCTCTCTCCATTCAATTCCTTGCAAGCCTCCCTCCTTGATTAAGGGCAGAGTAACAGTGGCCCGAAGTGCACGCGTGCTCTTCAACGGCAGACATCAGAATTCGCTCTGTCTATTTACCTGGGGTATATCGAGTGATTTTTGTACCCTCAAGAGAGACCCCGCCCATGAGCCCCTGCTGGGCGAAGACCGCCGCATAGATACCCTCTTGAATTGTTGATGATGAGATAGAATCAGCTAACGCTTGGTCAAGCACCGTAACGCTTGCGCCCGCGCCGATCTCCCACCCTGCTGAGTTTGAGAGGTAGTTAAGATCCTTCTGGCTCATAAAAAAGATCGCGTAGCCGAACGTCTCAGCCCCGATCTGAAACCCAAACGAGGCAGCGGTTGTGTTGTAATAGCCCGCCGCTGAGCTCCCCTTAAAGAGCACCCCGTTTCCATAATGTCCACCTACACCAAATCCCGCACGCATGATCTGAGGGAACACGAGAACACCAGCCGCCTTCTTACCCAAGGCGGCAGATCCAGGAGAGGTTCTGTAGAGACTTTGCAGAGCTTGCCGAGCTGAGGTTTGCAGCTCTTTTGCTGACTCTGCTCGTGCTTGAGTTGAAATCGCCACTAGAAAGACGGCGCAGGATGCAATCGTTATAACAGAGCGTTTGATGCTTGAAATTAACATAGGCCCTTATCCAGATATTTCTCGAAACCGCCACATGATGGGGAGAAGTCGAGAATTCGTGATATGAGCACCATAAGGTCCTGCGTCGAAGCCTAGGTCGTTAAGTTCTATCGGGAGCGAAAGTACTATTTTCAGGTCGAGGCGGGAGTCCCCTTTCAGGATGTGAGGCGACCGCGCGGTAGAGGTGCCGAGCGTTTAGACTTTAACGTTTACCTCGCGAAACACTCCTGGCTGACCTAAGCTTGAGGATTATGCGCACATGCACTCACTTGTAAGAGTTGAAGCGCGCCGCTTGACGGATCAGCATTTACTGAGAGAACCCTCCCGGAGACGGGGAGCCAGAATACAACTCCTTAAAGGAAGGAACATCTTAACGAATGCCCAGAGCCGGACTTGAACCGGCACGACCTTGCGGTCCCAGGATTTTAAGTCCTGTGCGTCTACCAATTTCGCCATCCGGGCGGATAGGATTCGCGTAGACTATCACTAAGCTCTACGCAGTTAAAGTGCGGTTTACGCTTTCGGCGTGACCTCAGGCATCACCACACGAATATGCACTTCGCGAAGCGCCTTCTCGCTTGGCACTCCAGGGGCTCCCATCAGGAGATCCTCGACACTCTGCGCCATCGGGAAGGCTATCACATCGCGAATAGCGTCTTCCTGAGCGAGGAGCATCACAATTCGGTCTATCCCAGGGGCGAATCCACCATGCGGCGGCGCGCCATACTTAAACGCCTTGATCATGCCGCCAAACTTCTCGTCTACGTCACTCGGCGAGTATCCAGCGATCTCGAACGCCTTGTACATGATCTCTGGCTGGTGATTTCGAATAGCGCCACTCGAGAGCTCATAGCCGTTACAGACGATGTCGTACTGGTATGCCTTAATCTCGAGCGGGTCCTGTTCAAGGAGCGCTTTCATGCCACCTTGTGGCATCGAGAACGGGTTGTGACTGAACACTATCTGACGAAGGTCCTCGTCCCACTCGTACATCGGGAAGTCTGTGACCCAGCAGAAGTGATAGCCGCCAGTAAGAAGGGAGAACTCATCCCCCAACTTGGCGCGCAACTTACCAAGATGCGGCAGAATCTGTCGTGGCTTACCCGCCCCGATGAAAACTACCTGCCCTGGTGTGAGGCCTAATTCCTTGACTAAAGCCTCCTGCTCCGCTGGACTAACGAACTTAGCGATCGATCCGCGCCAGCCGCCCTCTTCGTAGATCAGGTACGCAAGTCCCTGCCCGCTCCACTTCTGGAACAGCTCAATGGTGTCATCAAAGTACTTGCGCGCTGGAACCGTCATCGCCGGCATCGGGATCGCGAAGATGCCACCCTTGTCTCCTAACACGTTTTGGAAAACCTTAAACGAGGAGTCCGAGAACACCTTCGTCACATCTCGTAGACGAAGCGGATTTCGCAGGTCCGGCTTGTCAGAACCAAACGTCCTCATCGACTCCTCATACGGTATCCGCACAAATGGCGCTGGTGTAACCGTATCCTTAGCGAACGCTGAGAACACCTGAGACAGAAGCTGTTCACCCACCGTGAACACGTCCTCCTGCTCAACAAAAGACATCTCGATGTCGCACTGATAGAACTCACCCGGAGAGCGGTCCGCGCGCGGATCCTCATCACGGAAACACGGAGCTATCTGGAAATAACGATCAAACCCCGAAACCATCAACAATTGCTTGAATTGCTGTGGCGCCTGGGGGAGCGCGAAAAACTTACCTGGATGAAAGCGCGAGGGAACGAGAAAATCACGCGCTCCTTCCGGGGAGCTGCTCGTGAGAATCGGGGTCTGGAACTCGTTGAATCCCATGCCTGTCAGGATCTCTCGAATCTTACTGATTACCCGCGAGCGAAGAAGAATGTTCTCGTGAACCTTCTCTCTGCGAAGATCCAAGAAGCGGTACGTGAGCCGTGTTGGCTCAGGCGCCTTGTCATCCTCAGCGATCTGAAATGGCAACACTTCCGAGGTCGAGAGAATCTCTATCGACTGGCAGTGCACTTCTATCTCACCTGTCTCAATCTTTGAGTTAACCACGGAGGCGTCACGCTTTTTCACGAGACCAGTGATCTTAACCACTGACTCAACGCGAACGCTCTGGATCTCCTGGACGCCGATCTCATTGAAGACTACCTGGGTCTGACCGTAATTATCACGGAGATCTATAAACACTAAACCGCCGTGATCCCGCTTGCGCAGAATCCATCCAGAGATAGTCACGGCTTGTCCGGCATGCGAAGCGCGAAGCTCGCCACAGGTATGGGTGCGGTAGATGCTAGTGAGATACGAGGACATGAAAAATCCGAAAATGACTAGTAATTATGGCGTTGGGTATACTACGAAACAGAGCCCCCGTCACGAGGCATGAATTCAGTATGTTATTGAGACTTTTTGCGACTAATCGTGGCAATGCTAGGCGCTAAAGAGCCGCGAGGCGGTATCGAGGGCGACGCCGATCGGCGCCAAAACCATCGCGGAAACACCCCCTGGGTCGGACCCCTCAAAGGTTATCTGGATATTTCGCCCCCGATGCTGTTCTGGCTGTCCACTAAGTTCCCGCATCGAGACATCGCCCTTGTCATGCAGGACTAGGCGAGTACTGAACTCGGCGCTGGCGCCCTCGAGCGTTTGGAACGCGCGCGCCCGAATCGTGTCATCCGAGTGTTTCTCGAAGACCAACCACGCCCCTCTGAAACGCTCGTTTTGAAGTGTGTCGTGCTCGGTGAACTCGTAACCACCACCGGCCTGTCGTTGCGAAATCGGCACGTCGCGCCCTGGATCTCCAAGAAATGCATGGCTGAGCTTCGCGAGGCTTTCGATACCCGCTTGCTCTAAGATCATCGTCGAGTACTGCAGCAAGGTCGGCCTGGCGAAGCGAGTGTCCGCAACTGGCGTAGCGTGTCCCTTTGGACCAGTTTCAGTAATGAGCATGACCTGCCACCAGGAAAAACCGAAAAAAACCTTCGTGAGACGAGAAGAGATTCCCCCTCATCTTTCTTTTCACCTATAGTTTCGATGCGCGACACAGGCGAACGATTCCAGGGCTGGAAAGGCGATCTGATTTCACGAGGCAGCTCCGCTATGGGCGCACTAACCCCTTGATGCCCAGGGCTATGGCACGGGCCGCCTCAAGACCCCGAGGTTCACACGGGGCGTCCTTCATGGCTCGGAAGGTCTCGGGCGTCAAAAGGCGCTCAAGCGCCTCGCTAAGCCTCGCGCCAAAGCTCGGCTGATTCTCCTCTACCACCAGAGCCTTGTTCAAAGCAGCGAGGGCCCGCGCGTTATCGCTCTGGTGGGTACCTTGCTGGAACGGATACGGCACAAAAATCGTCGGACGATTAACACACGAGATCTCAGCAACCGAACTAGCGCCAGCGCGACTAATGATAATATCGCTCCACTCGTACGCGCCCGCCATGTCATCGATAAACGAGACAACCGATGCCTTGACCTTTGCCGCTCGGTACGAGTTCAAGACAAGGTCAACGTTCTCTTGTCGGCATTGATGAACCACCTCGACATCGCGCGACCGCAGAAGCTCGCCCACATGAGTCACAGCCTCATCGAGTCCACGAGCGCCCTGGGAGCCACCTAACACAAGCAAGTGACATGGAGCCCCCTGACGTGCCCCGTTCCTATCAACGCCTCGTAGCTCAGGCCGCACTGGATGCCCCGTGAATTCCGTCTTCGCCCGCCCCTTGATGTTTGTCTCACGAAACGAAATCGACATTCGATCCGCGACATATCCCAAGACCTTGTTAGCCAATCCAGGGTGAAGCTCCGCCTCATGCGCCCACGACGGGATGCCCATGAGACGCGCTACTACTAACGGGAGAACCGAGACATAACCGCCCACGCCAACTACCACGTCGGGCTTGAAGCGCCGAAACAATCGCGCGCACTGAAAGAGCCCCACAGGCAAACGCGCGGCGAATTGGAGCAATCCCAGCGGTCCCCTGCGCTTAACGCCGGCGCTGACGATAACGTGTCGCACATTACCTCGCTCTACGATCAGCTTATCCTCTAAGGGACGTCCCGCCCCGATAAACTCGACTACCGCTCCTGGCGACTCTGCTCGCAAGGCGCCCACGATATGGAGCGCCGGAATAAGATGGCCCCCAGTTCCGGAAGCTGCAACAAGCACACGCAAAGGACGAGCCGATGCCTCGGTCGTTTGGATCGATTGGGAACTAACAGGTGAAGACGCTAGCTCTGACATGGGACCGCACCAAACTAAGAAGGTGAAAAGGTGGCGGCATCCGATTCTCGTTTGATGCCCAAAAGCAACCCAACCACCGCCATGCACGCCATAAGACTCGAACCGCCGTAACCAACAAGCGGTAACACCATGCCTTTCGTCGGGAGGAGACCTATCACAACCCCCACATTCAGAAGAGCCGGAGCTACGATCATCATAGTAAGTCCAACAGCGAGCGCGAAAAGAAATGTGTCATTCCGGACTGATTTTGCCAAGAGAAGCCCGCGCCACATCACAACCAGAAAACCAAGGAGCACCACTACACCTCCCACAAACCCCAGCTCCTCGGATATCACCGCGAAGATAAAATCGGTATGCGCCGCCGGTAAGAAAAAGAGCTTCTGCTGACTTCCACCCAAACCAACGCCCCACACCTGCCCTGTGCCCACCGCGATAAGCGATTGGATTAATTGATAGCCCTTTCCAGAGGCATCAGCGAATGGCGACAGAAAGCTCACAATACGCATCATTCGATACGGGGAAATCGCGACAAGCACGCCCAGTACGACCACCACAGCGACCGTACAAAGCGCCATGTGAAGGAGCCGAACACCGCTCGCCAGCGCCATCGCCAAAACAACAACGATAATCACCGCCGATGAACCGAAATCAGGCTGCATAAGAAGCAAAGAGGCCGCCATACCGACGAGACTAAACGGCTTAATGATGCCGTGAAAGAAGCTCCCGATCCTGTCTTCATGCCGCGCGAAGAATCCAGCCATGAAGAGAACCATACACACTTTCACAAACTCAGCGGGCTGGAATCGAATCGGCCCAAACTTCACCCAGCGGGAGGCGCCTCCTGCCCGATCCGCTATTCCCGGCACAAGCGGCAACGCCAGCAAAAAAAGTGATGCCCCAAACAGGTAAGGTGAGATCTGTCGTAACAACGAGAACGGCACGCGCATGCAGATAAACATCAAGCACACGCCGAGGATGGCGGAGATCGTCTGACGCTTGGCGTAAAATAACGCCTCTCCCATTTTCTCTTGCGAGACGATTCCGGTGGTCGAGTACACCATCACTAATCCGAAGCCTACGAGTAGCAGTACGGTCGACAAAAGCACGTAATCGAGCGGCGACGGAGCCTTCAATCCACGCAAACGGTGAGTAGCTGCAGAGGTGGTGTATTCCATAGGGCAAGTATTACAGATACTACCGCCACTCAGCCAGTCGCGAAATGCGTTCAAGAGGCTCAAAAACTACCGATTCAGGCGCATGCTAACCCCTTGTCCAGTAGACCTCTATCAGCCAGTATGGTCGCTATGAATTCCGCCGCTATAGAATCCCCTTCCCAGCCCCACATTCACACCGCGACGTTGGGATCCACGGGTCCGACGGTCGTGATGCTCCACGGCTGGGGGCGCTCCCTCGACGCTCTTCGACCCCTCGGAGAGCTACTCGCCAACCAATACAGCGTCGTACTAGTCGACCTGCCAGGTTTTGGACTTTCACCAATACCCGCCGAAGCGTCAAACGCCGGCGGCGGATGGGACACGCGCCAGTACGCGGAGCGGGTGAAACAGCTTTTAGACCAGATGTCGATCTCCTCCTGTATCCTCGTCGGGCACTCCTTTGGTGGACGACTCTCGGTGCAGCTAGCGTCCCGATATCCCGAACTAGTCCAGGGCCTCATATTAGTCGGCAGCCACGGACTCACACGAGAGCGCCCATTGCCCGAGGAGATCCGCATCAAAACTATCCGCGCGCTAGTGACTTGCGCCAAGAAGATTGACGGCCTTTTCGGCACCCGACTCTTCGCCCACTACTTCGCTCCGAAGTTTGGCTCGGCTGACTACAAAGCCGCCGGCGACCTACGTAAGACACTGGTAAAGACCGTCAACGAAGACCTGCAAGAAGAAGCTAAGCGCATTAAGGCGCCGACGCTCCTACTGTGGGGGGCTAACGACACCGCCACACCGCTTGACCTGGCGCACAAATACCACGGTCTCGTGGCCGACTCAGAATTGCACGTCTTCCCGAACAAAGGTCATGAACCGTTTAGTGACGTGGGCGCTCACCTGTGCGCCTCTTACATCGAGCGTTTTCTCAACAAGCGAGGACTCTCCCGTGAATAAGGTTACCGTTATTTTATACGCCGCTGGACTGCTCTATTTTGGATGGCGCCGTGTTCTTTCCTACCTCCGCTACTTCCAGCAGGAGGAGTACTCACAGCAGCGCTTCACGGATTGGCTCACCACCAAGCGAGCTTACGACCGACGTGGCACAACGCTCACCATTGGCGTGGCGATACTGGCGTTTCTTTCTCATGACGCGACCGCCGAGTTTCTACTCGCTGTCACAGGCGCCCTCTGCTTTTTCTCGATAGTGCTGTTCACCGAGGAAGACCCGCGAGTCTCAGGCAAGATCAAGCTCAACATGACGCAGAGAGCCTCAAAGATAGCCTATATAGCCTTTGGGCTCTTCGCCGCGCTCGTAAGCCTTCCAGTCATACTGTCGTGTTTTAGTTGTTGCGCCAGTACGACCCCCTTTGACACGCTCGCGTTACTTTCCATCGCGTTTGTTCAAACACCACCGGCTCTTTTGATCGTCGCCAATAAGATCCTCTGGCCAGCCGAGAAAGCTCTCCAAGATAAGTACTACAACGACGCCAAGCGAATTCTGCGCGAGGTAAACCCTCTCGTCATCGGCATAACCGGGAGCTACGGGAAAACCGGCGCAAAGGCCGCTCTTGGCGACATCCTTACGCATTGCCTTGGGCCGACTTTCTGGCCCCGCAAGAGCATCAACACCGTCATGGGAATTACCCGCACGATTCGGGAGACGATGAAGCCTCATCACGCCTACGCGGTGATAGAGATGGGCGCGTACAACATAGGCTCAATCAGACGGCTTTGTGACTTCACGCCCCCACGAGCGGCGCTCGTAACCGCGGTTGGAATCATGCATCTGGAGCGCTTCGGCAGTCCCGAGAACGTATTCAAGGCGAAATCCGAGATCGCGCAAGCCCTTCCCCAAGACGGCATCCTCGTGTGCAACGGCGACAGCCCGAACGCCCGTCGCATGGCGCTTGAGCACAAGCGAGAGATCCCCCTGCTCTACGGACTCGACCAGAGCGCGGGACACCTCGACTGCTTCGCGGATAACATCACCTTTGACGACAAAGGTAGCCGCTTCACCATCCATTGGAAGGGACAGCACTATCCAGCGAGAACCCCCCTCCTCGGCCGTCCCGCGATATCAAATATCCTAGGCGCGTTCACGATGGCGTGCGCGCTCGGCGCCAACCCGGCTTATGCGGCGGCGTGCCTCGCGAACCTAGAGCCGGTCGACAACCGACTCGTTCTTGACCGAAAGTCTAGCGTTTCCTACCTGCGAGACGCCTACAACTCAAACCCAGTAGGATTTACCGCTGCGCTTGAGGTCTTAAAGACCCTTCCAGCCACACGCCGCATTCTCATGACCCCTGGAATGATTGAGCTGGGGGACCAACAAGCAGCCGAGAACCGGCGGCTTGCGACGCTCGCGGCGTCTATCGCTGACATCATTATCGTGGTGGGTCACATAAACAGAGAGTCCATCTTGGGTGGATTGGCGGACGCGAACTATCCACAGGACAAGATCATTACGGTGCCCGCCCGCGCGGACGCGTTTAATTGGCTCAAGGCCCAAGGAGCGGCGGGAGACCTCGTGTTAATAGAGAATGACCTCGGAGACCTCCACGAGGGCGAGGTGCGATTTTAGGAACTAGGTTATGACGAAACGATTAAAGATTGCGGTCATCTTTGGCGGTCGCTCCGTGGAGCACGAGATCTCAGTAATCTCAGCGTTACAGCTGATCCTCGCGATCGATCCCGACAAGTACGACGTAACACCGGTGTACATCGCACCGGACGGACGCTGGTATACAGGCACTGAACTCCTTGAACGCTCCTTCTACCGCGGGGTGCCTGGAGCGCTGTCGAAGCTTCAAGAAGTAACACTACTGCCAAAACCAAATGTTGGAGGGCTCCTTAAGCTCGGGGGCTCCCTCGCCAGCGCCGCTCGAGCCCTCGCCTGCGATTCATCAATCATACCGATCGATCTCTTTCTCCCCGTCTTTCACGGTCAATACGGTGAGGACGGCTGTATTCAAGGACTCTTTGAGCTGGCGAATATGCCTTACACCGGCAGCAACGTGCCCTCATCAGCCATAACGATGAACAAGTACCTCTGTAAGATGTACCTCAAGATCCACGACATTCCTGTTCTTCCCGCCCTTCCCATCGCGCGTGAGGATGCCATCAAAGATATCGCGGGAATTACTGAGTGGATCACGATCCAAGAGGGCTTCACAAAGTTCCCGCTCTTTGTAAAACCGTGCAACCTTGGGTCTAGCATCGGCGTGACACGAGTAGCCGCTAAAGAGGATCTAGCAGGTGCCCTCGCCAAGGTCTTCAAATACGACACCATGGCCCTCGTTGAGCCGTGCGTATCTGAGATCATGGAGATAAATGTCTCAATCCGAGATCACGAGGGAGCGCAAGCCTCCGTGGTGGAGATTCCAGTTTCGCAGTCGGGCGTTCTCTCCTACGAGGAGAAATACCTACGGGACGGCGGCAAGAAGAGTGGGCCATCGCAGGGAATGGCGAGCCTCACGCGCGTCATCGATCCGCCCGACCTCGACGCTGACCTTCGAGATCGCGTGATCGAGCTCGGCAAACGAGCCTTCTCGATATTGGGCTGCTCTGGCGTCGCTCGCCTCGATTTTATCGTCGACCTAGCGACAGGCGCGCTCTACTTCAATGAGCTAAACGCCTTTCCCGGCTCG
This sequence comes from uncultured delta proteobacterium, assembly GCA_903904735.1. Classification (GTDB taxonomy): domain Bacteria; phylum Bdellovibrionota_C; class UBA2361; order UBA2361; family OMII01; genus OMII01. Next base: position 1,513 of record CAIVDM010000021.1, on the reverse strand, counting down.
TGCTCGTTTTACCTGTGGGTGCGGTCGAAGCCACGAATCCTCTACACCCAACTTATTGATGACATGATTGAGACGGCGCTCAAGACATACGCCACGAACGCGTCACTTAATCGTGATATCGGGCTTCAAGCGCTGAAATAGGCCCTGTTCCAGCGTAGTACCAACTTTGTGACCCAGGGGCTACGTTCGCTATGGAGCGCGGAGCTTCTAGCTCAACCACAAACTAGATGAGCGAGTAAGTGGAGCTTCCAGCTCCGCACTTCCAATTACCCCTCGGATGGCGCAGCCTCGGCAGCGGCGTCATCACCGACCTCAAGCATCTGCCCTTCGCGCAGAATAACCTCGCGCATCGAAATGCCGAAGTCTCGCTCAAACTGCTTTACGAGTCGCACCTCCGGTCGAACCAGAACTGATACCGCCACACCCTGAGTGCCTGCGCGCCCGGTGCGACCGACTCGGTGAAGATAGTCCTTTCCCTTGCTCGGTATATCGAGGTTAAACACGTGCGTGATACCTTGAACATCGAGTCCGCGGGCCGCCACGTCTGAGGCGATCATGACCGTTGCCTTTCCACTTCGAAAGTTCTGCATCGCCTGTTTACGAACTTCCTTGCCGTACGTGCTATGTAGATCCGCCACCGCTACTTTGTGATGTTCCAGTCGCGAGGCGAGATCCTCCGCGGTCTCGTTTCGATGCGTGAATACGATCGCCTTTTTCGTCTTCGTCGCGTGAATTAACTTTCTGATCGTGTCAGCTTTATCGCGTTGATCGACCACGACATAGAAGTGCTCAATATTCGGATTAATTACCACATCCTCCGTATGCAAGCGCACGAGCTGCGGTGAGAGCTGCTCCATTACTTCTTTGCTCTTGGGCTGCTCAGTCGCGGACACGTACACAAGCTGTCGTCGACCCGGGCTCGCCCGAAGGATTTTTTTCACCATTTCTAGACTCTCATCGGCTAAGAGCCGATCCGCCTCGTCGATAACAAGGGTCTTAAGCTCAGAGAGTTTGAGCTTTCCGCGCTCGATGAGCTCGAGGATTCGCCCAGGGGTACCAACCAAGATATGCGGCTTCTTTTTGAGCCTCTCAATCTGCCGATCGATCGCGGCTCCACCGATGAGCGAAGCGCTGCGAACATCGAGACCTGAATGCTGCGCTAAATCGCACGCCACTTGATGGATCTGCATCGCAAGCTCTTGCGTGGGCGCGAGGATAAGCGCCTGCGCTGCTTTTACGTTTGGATTAACACCTTGAAAGAGAGGAAGCAGGTACGCCAACGTCTTTCCGCTACCGGTCTCGGCGTTGATATAGGTGTCGCTTCCAGCCTGCAAGGCTGGGATCGCCTGCACCTGAACCGGCGTTGGCTCGCCGAACTTCTGCTTCTCTAATCCCGCCAAGAGCGCGGGAGCAAGTCCAAATTGCTCGAAAGACATGATAGTACCGTGATCTAATTATCTCGATAATTGACGAGCTTTGGATACTAGCACCTTCGAGGTTCTAAGCATAATGG
>CAIVDM010000020.1 GCA_903904735.1 uncultured delta proteobacterium | reverse complement strand
GGGGAGCGAGGCTTGGTGATGTAATAGTAGCTATTTCCTAGGAATATCAAGATGTTGCGATGTCAATGCGTGGCGGTTCTATAGAGGCTGATATGATGAGAAAGCCGAGACAGCGGAGGAACCTTGTGAGGATTCTCCGCTGTCTCGGCAATCGCGAGAGGAGGAGTCTCCTACGTATAAAGACCGGATCGCAAATCGGACGCGGCATCCCAGTCAAGAAAGACTGTGACGTCACCGTGATCGAGCAGGAACGAAGCGGGACAATCTGAACCGGGACGCCCCTCGATCATCCGCTGCACAGCTCTGGCCTTCTTCTTTCCCGACGCGCAGAGCACGACGCTCTTTGCCCTCAGGATGGTTTGAATCCCCATGGTGTAGGCCTCGCAAGGCACTTCCGAAGAATTCGAGAAGAAGCGGGCGTTAGCCTCCTTCGTACCTGGAGCGAGCTCCACGCGACGAGCCCAACTTGTGCGCATTGAGCCGGGCTCATTAAACGCCAAGTGACCGTTCTCTCCGATCCCTGCGAGCTGTAGGTCGATTCCACCAACGTCGAAGATCATCTGGTCATAGACCGAACGACCATCTTCCGCGAGGGGAGAAGCCAATACAGTTTTCTCACTTGGGAGCTTCAGGTTTCGCGTCGGGGTTCCTAAGGGGGCCAATAAGTGCTTCTTCATGAAGAACTCGTACGACTGAGGATTGTCGGGCTCCAAGCCGACATATTCATCCATACCGAAGTAGTGCGCTGTCCTAAGACAGAGCCCGAGATCGGAGTCCCTTCGCGCCTTCCCGACTAAAGTGCTGTATATGCCCTCCATGGTTCCACCCGTGGCAGTTCCAAGAACGAACGACACGGCATCACCAAAATCAAACATACGGCGAGCAACATAGTCACCAGCCGTCGTCGCGAAATCCGCTGACGGCACGATAAACAACTTCATCTTGGCCATAGTGACCAACCTTTCAGCCACGATTGTGGCGCTGAAGTACCGGAGAAGGTCCGGACACCGAGCAGAGATAAAACCAGCGTAGAACCATATCCACTGTCTCTGCCTGCGGACTCCCTGATGTAACGGAGGTCCGCAGGCAGAGGGGCAATGCCGCGAGATAAGGCATGGTGCTTTAAGGAAAGCGCACTGAAGCAGCCTTACCTAATCACGCACACTTGCGCCAAAATCACGCAGCTTTGCCGTGTGTTGTCGCTTTCAAATCGTAGCGACACGCATCTACTCATATTCGTATCCTAAGGCGGTATCATGGGAACATGGCGCAATGCAACGACGGTGGGCAAGATACCGAGAATTTGCGCGCCGAGCAGATATGTCCCCGCAACGTGTTCGAACCAAAAGGTCCTCAAAGTAGAGAAACGATCAGAAAGCGACCGCTTTAGAATCGCCGAAGAGGGCGATATCGGCGTTGACGGAGGGAGAGAGGAGTTCACGTATAGATTTGCGAGCGGCCGCCGAATCCCACGCACGCGTGCCTACGATTCGAGTGGTGCGTGTACCCGTCGCGGGATCATCGAATGACACGATAGAGCCCGAGGAGTCGAGTATTATCGACATAGGCACACCTCGAACGCTGAAGGTTCGCTTAAGCGCTCGTTCAGTATCTACGAGCACGGGAAAAGATAGATTGAGACGTTCTTTGAGGGAGCGAGCCGCGGGAATCGTATCGTCGATTGCGATACCCACAACAACAAAATCATCGTCCTTGAGTGAACGATAGAGTCGTTCGAGTGAGGGAGCCTCCAACAGGCATTGCCCGCACCACGAAGCAAAGAAGTGCACAAGCACGACGGAGCCTCGATAGTCGGCGAGTGACTGAATCGAGCCATCAGTAGAGGGGAGTTTTGAATCAAGATCTGATATCGGTGCGAGTCTCGGCGATGCGCTTGCCAGGGACGGAATCCCGTATGTGAGCAGTCCAATGAGAAGGGCAGAGACGAAAAACTTCAAGCTTCGCATCCGATTCCGTTACCGATAAGAAATCGTTGAGGTAGCGATCCGCTGAGAGGTTATTCTGCCGAAAGAATCCTTCAAGGTAACAGTGATCGCTTGGTCCTTGAACGAGTCGGATTGAAGCGGCACAAACTCTCCAATATAATGTCCAGGCGCGCGCTCTAGCATCGGAATGCCTTGCGCCGTGGTGCCGAGATCGAAGCTAGCGGTGTTACCAGCGCTACCAAAAGCGACCACAGTAAGTGTTCCAGTCTTGGCGATGGCCCCCGAGGGCGCGTCATGCGCGGAGGCGATAATAAACGGCGCGCTAGAGGTGAGGAACTCAGGGCGATTCCTATTAGAGAGCGGCTCGATTGATTTATCAATTACATTTCGCGCGAGGTCCGTGATGATCTCGTTATCGAGCCCTTTCAGCGGCTCAATCACGAGATTAGAAAACCCTGTGGGTCCCTTGGTAATGCCGCGACTGTCGGAATCCTTGGCGTCGATCTCATAGAGCGTTTTCTTGGTTCGCGCCGAGATTAACTTTAGCTTCACACCTACCGTCGCGACGGCTTGTACGCCGTAGTAACTGCGGTCCCACGATGTCACTTCGCCGTAGAGCACCGCGTCGCAGGATAATATTTTAGAACAAAGCGTGGCGGGGTCGGCGGCGAAGACCTTCGCCAGATCCATTTTCACGGGATTGCTTCCAAGAACTCCGTATCCGGCGTGAATGAGCTCCGCGTCAACTAAGGCTGGAGGGATAATATCGAGCGATGCTTTAGAGAGCTCGGTCTGGACGAGCCCTTGAACAAACTGGGCGGGTGATCGCTTAAGCTTGGACGACACGATCGAGACATTGTCTATCAGTAAGTCCTCATCAGCCTGCGCGAGGCGTCCCTGTTCGTCCATTTGCGCGAAGGGGAGAACCGCTATGCGAATCGGCTCGCTCGGATTAAAGTTCAGTTGAGGTTTAAAAGTTCCGGCGCAGCCAAGGGCAGTCACCGTCAGGAGCGTGATCGACATGGCGCGAAGGATTCTCATCATTACTTCCTATTGCTTCTCATGCGGTTTGTCAGAACTTAGCGGTGATGGGAGAGAAGCGACGCCACCCGCGCCTATAGCGACAACCTGAACGTTGCCTGGAGGATTGTTAACTTTTGTCGTCGCGCTGACTGATTCGATCCATTTTGTATAGGGACCCTGCTCTTCCGGAGCGCTAAAAAGAACGATCTTCCTCGCGTTGCACGGCGATATTTTTTCAGAGCACCCGACATGAAGCCTCGAGAGGTCGCGTCCGACCATCGCGCATTTGAGCGCGAGCGTCTCGTTCGCGTACACGGCCCGTGCTTGCACCTCGCAGAGTCCCTGCGCGGGAAGAGCAATCGACTCACGATCTGAGTTGCCAAACGCCGAGCGAAGCTCAACAAACGCCGGGGACTGAGCGCCCGAGGCCACCAGGCCTGAGAACGCTCCACAATATTTCCCAGGAGATATCTCGCGCAGAGTCGCGCGTTGAGTGCCGACAAGGACTGACGCGAAGGAGTGTGGAGTTCCCAAGAGGCATACCGTGTATCGCGAAGGACCGTCCCACTCAGCTGTGGTCGATGAAATCGCGACCGAAAGCCCCTCGGGGGCTCCATCGATCGTCGCTCGTGATGGCGCTGGAAGCTCATCAACTACCGCTTTCGCGAATTCAGAAGCGAGCTCCTCGTAGGCGGCGTCACCACTGCTATTTACCTGGGAGATTACCCCTTGGATGATCTGCCCAGAGTTGAATAATAGGCCGCCTTTCTCGGACTGAGTGTGCTCTACGGCGACGAGCTCATCACCTGATCGATCCACGAAAGAGACTGATCCTGAGAGTGTGTTGTAGTATCCAGCCAGGAAATCGCGCTTTGAGAATGACTCGAGCCTAAGAGTCGCGAACGCCTCTACGAGGTATCGCGAGCCGAGCTTGTCGCGCTCGGAGCAACGAGGAGATGCGCATATCGAGTTGACTACCCTCTCGTCCGCCACGACAAAGTTCCTATTTCGCAGCTCAGCGATGAGCTCCTGTCGGACCAAATTAATTCGCTCTTTAGGTATGTCAATGCCGTAATCCGCCGGGAGAAGCGCGATGTGAATAGGCAGAGAGGTATCTTTGGGAAGTCGTGAGTGAACTTTTGGTCCGCATCCCTGCGCGCTCCCCATGATGGTCGCGGCAATTGTCAACGTAGTGACGAATGAGCGAAGCGCGCTAATCGAGCGTCTTTTGATAGGTGGCATCACAATTTCTCCATTCGCTTTTCGTGAGCTATCGAACCTGTATCGATCCTTGAATTCCCTGTGGCGCGCTCTTTACGCCGAAAACCGTGAATAAATACTCGCCTGGATCGTGAAAGCAAGTGGTAGCGAAGTCCTTCGGTGGAATCGGTCGTATGGATTGAACGCTACCATCATCCTCTATTTTAAGATTCTCGCTCGCGCAGTGCGTGGCGTTATTCCCAAAGGAGACGGAGATAGTGATGAGCGACTCTGAAGAATTATTGAGAAAGAACGCGATTCGATCCTCTTTGCGCATCGTTAGGACTTTTGGCTCGATCCCGGCGTCTGTAATCGTTATTAGTTTGTTGTGACTCTCGGCTGTCGTGAGAGAGGACAGAGCGTCCTCCGCGAGAGCCAATTGAGCGATAACACAGAAAGCGGCGAATGCGAGGCGTAGCGAGACTTCCTTCATGGTTGAAATGTATCGTGGACGCTCGACAAGAGCAAAGGAGAAAAGACGCCCGAAAGCGCTATGGCAAGCCACACGATACTCGCGGTTGGCAACCAGAGGCTGAAATTCGCGCGAGACTCGGAAGCGCGAGGTCCCGAGAGGCACGAGACGATCCCTGAGAGGGCATAAGATCACTGAATCCAGCCTCAGGAAGTGGAAACGTTACTTTTGCGCCTGTACCTGCCTTGTTGAGTATCTCTGTCGTAATCATGCAGGCGCTGGTGGCCGCGGATGAGGGTCGCGTGTCGAGAGAGGGAATCTTCAGACTGAGTGGCTTGTGAGCAGGTGAGAATAACACAAGGCTCTCAGAGTCGGATTGTGACGGAATTGGGATTGTTTTGTCGACGAGTTTAATAAGGACGCTTTTATCGGCGGAGACCTCGATCGCTGAGGTATATGCGGATAGCTCCGCTAGGCGCCGCGTAAAGGACTCCTCGTTCCATGATGGAAAGAGGCTAGGAATCACGATGATCCAGCGAAGGCCGCAAATACGCCCAAAGTACTCGAACGCCTCTGGACTCGGAAACGAGTTGGTAACGCGAGCCAGTTCATATTGAAGCTTGGTTCGTTGCCCACTGTAACCATTCACGAGGGTAGTTTTCGAGTCAGTCGCCCACTGCGCGTATTGAGAGCTGAGGATGGCGATCTCGGACCAGCCGCTAATACCGCTACCCTCGATAGATCCACCAAAGGGAAGGGCGAGGGCGGCTTCGCCTTGAGCGTCCTTACGCGAAAGAAGCTCGAACGCGACGGGAGCGGGGGGAATAGTATCAAGCGGCACCGTTGATACTGAGTTCTCCGCGAGCGTAGCTCCAGTGAGTATCGCGATCAGAATCGTCGCGAGTCGAGGGCGAGACGCTCCGAATGTAAGACAGCCGTGAACAGCTCCGATAATCAGACCAAGAATAACCACGCTCCCGAATCGACTGACCGCCCGAATTGAAGCTAGCCCAGGAACGAGAGAATACAACGCCCCAAACGGCGCGAATGTGGGCTCGTGTTTCGTCGGATCACCACCCGGCCCAAAAGAAAGTACAAAGAACAGGGCCGAGATCACGAGTAAGACGCGAATGGGGGAGCGCGCTGAGAGAGACGCCCAAACTGCTAGTAGCAATACCAGCCAGGCGGAGAGGCATATCAGGTATTCTGACGTCTTCGAGGCGTCGACAACTGACGAGGAGACGCCCAAAACGAGGAGCGAGACAGCGAGAAGGAGTACGCTCCATCGAGATCGCTTCCAAACAGCGACAGTGGTGGCGATAATCGAAACTCCTAAAACTGTGTAGCCCGGACAGAGGAAAGCCTCGCTGTGAGTGAATGACGCCGTTGTCCCGAAAAGGTCGTTGAGAGGAGAGAAGGCCAGATACGAGAGCCCACTAGCCGCGAATGCCGTAGCCTCATAAACACCTCGCTCGCCAAAGTATGATTGAACCGCGAGATAATAGCGCAACGCGCACAGAATCGGTGAAGCGCCGATGGTCGCGAGTATCAGGGTTCGCAGCGCCCGACGCTGAGAAATCTGACCTGAGAAGAAACGAGTCAGCCAGATTATCGCCAGGCCAATTGAGGCGAAGATCGCGTAGTACACGGCGCAGTAAAACGCTCCGCTTACGCACAGCCCCGCGTACAGCCAGCGGCGAGAGGCGATCCGTAGAGCGCCGTGAGAACCCAACGCCGCGCTCCAAGCCAGCGGAATCCAAAAGAAGAAAAGCAACTGGGGATGACCAACGTTGCTGATAAAGTAGGAGGAGTTGGCGACCATCAAGCCAACCGCGAACGCGCCTAGTGGTCGTAGTCCAAGAGTCGCGGCGAGTAATGATGACGCTAACCCATTGAGCGCGAGAGCGCAGAGGAGGACGACATTGTAAGCGGCGGCGAATTGAGAGCCGAGTGAAACTAAGAGGCTCACCACAATAGAGGGGAGGAGAAACGAGTCGCTCCACGCCCGCGAGATCGGGTAGGGATAAAAGGCGTTCGTTTCAAAATGAAGAGCTTTCCAAGGGTCGGTGATGAATGACTTCGTGAGCCACACATAGAGGCCGCCGTCACCAAAAGCGCCCCCAAGAAATCGGGTGTCGAAATAGGTAAGTACTTGGGAATGCAGCCACAGAAATACGATCAAGCTCGCTAAACCCGAGAATAGCGCGGTGTAGGAGTTTGAGACGCTTTTCATGAGGTCAGGTATACCAAGAACGTACGCTAAACTAAACGACTGTATTCACAACTAGGGGGAGGGCGGGGCTCTGTACCCGCCCGTAACACGGCGTGTGCGGAGACACGCCCTCCCGGTCGTTATTCGCGATTACCTTGGGAGGGCAGGAGTCCCTCCTGCCGCACAGAATGTCGTTAGTCTTGAAGGTGATCGTTATGCGAAACCTGGTGCGTCACTCCGATCATGATTCGCGCTTGGATCAGGGGGAGGGCGGGGCTCTGTACCCGCCTGTAACGAGGCGCGTACGGAGCCGCGCCCTCCCGATCGTTAATTCGTG
>CAIVDM010000019.1 GCA_903904735.1 uncultured delta proteobacterium | reverse complement strand
GGCATCCGCCTGCACCACTTTGTCGAGATAGTTCGACAGGTCTTCCCAAAAGGTTGCCCGGCTGTACGCATTGAGCTGCTCGACCTCCTTGCCGCCGTGAGCGGCGCGAACCAGCTTTCTGAACCTTCCCGAACCGCGCCCTTGCGATGCTAGTAATATCAGATAGTTATGATGTTTTTTGCTGTGGGCTCTGAAACGCCGTCGACTCTGTGTTTAGGTCTGCCGGTATGATATCCTCGCCCTCGGAGTTTTTAGTTCAAGGGGGGGTATGCGCGGCGTATCAGTAGTAATTCCGGTATACAACGAGGAAGAGAACGTTGCAGAGGGGTTCCGAGAGGTTTCAGGTATCCTTCAATCGACGGGCCTCGATTACGAGATCATATACGTTGATGACGGCTCAAAAGATTCCACGGTAGCTACCCTTCTTGAGCATGCTGGGAACGATCCTCATCTCCGACTCGTCCAGCTTCGGCGTAATTTTGGACAGACCGCGGCGATGGCTGCGGGGTTCGACCATACCCAGTACGACATCGTTATCGCGCTCGATGGAGACCTTCAGAACGATCCGAAGGAGATTCCCCAGATGATAGCAAAGCTTGATGAGGGATATGATCTCGTATGTGGATGGCGCAAGGCTCGTCGCGATAAGTTTGTGAGCCGACGACTTCCGAGCATGATCGCTAATCGATTGATCTCGTGGGCGACGGACGTTCGACTTCACGATTACGGATGCACGTTAAAAGCGATGACGGGTGATATCGCTCGTGGGCTTCGTTTGTACGGTGAGATGCACCGCTTCATCCCAGCGCTCGCGAATGAGATGGGGGCTCGCATCGTTGAAGTTCCCGTCCATCACCGAGAGCGTAAGTTCGGGAAATCAAAATATGGTATCTCACGAACTGTTCGCGTTGTGCTCGATCTTATCACCGTAAAGTTCCTTCTCGGATATTCGAAGCGACCTATCCACCTTTTCGGATTGGTTGGCGCTCTCTCGGGTATTCTCGGCGTTGGTTTGCTTGGCATCCTGACCTATCAGCGTTTCGTGGACCACCAGCCGATGGGGAACCGTCCGCTCCTCTCGCTTGGCGTCATGATGGTAATTATCGGACTTCAGTTCCTAGTCTTTGGTCTCCTCGCGGAAGTTTTGGCGAGAACCTACTACGAATCGCAAAGCAAAAAGACGTACGTCGTTCGGCGAGTGTTTACGGGCCTTGACGGTGAGGGCAGTGCGCCGTGGAAGCGCAAAGTAGCCAACTAGTGCCTCTAGCGGGGAGTGTTTGTATCTCACTGCTAGAGCGGCTCATAGGTACCTACTAGGCGAAAGAACTTTATGAAAGCCGCGCTCGTTTCATCGGCATCGTCTACGCGCACTCCGATACGCCTGATCTTAGATGGGCGTAAACTCGGAGATGGTGGGATCGGCGTCTATACGGCGAACCTTATCGCTGGATTGGTAGACGTCGGCGGGGTGGATGTCTCTGTTATTGTTCGTTCGGTGGACCAGATCCTTCCTGCCTTCTCGCGAAACGTTACGTGGATTAAAGACTCCGCGAAGCCATACTCTATCGATGAACTCATCGGAATGCCTCGACGAGTCCCGTTTTCAGACTTTGATATCTTTCATGCGCCTCACTTCGTTCTCCCGTATCGAGTTGGCATTCCGACGGTCGTCACCGTACACGATCTGATTCAGATCTCTCATCCCGAGAAGTTCTATTACCCGTGGGTCGCGCGGCGACTCATAGGGTCTTCCGTTCGTCGGGCGGATGCGGTCATTGCGGTCAGTCGCCATACGCGCTCGGAGGTGTTGAATCTCGCTGATGTGAGCGAGTCAAAAGTGACCTACATTCCTAACGCCATCGCTCCAGAGATCGTCGAGAAATCTGAAAGGATCGAAGGGGGGCACAGAGAGCATCCGTACCTCTTCGTGGTGATGTCTAATAACAAGCCCCACAAGGGTCTTAAAGACCTTTTGCAAGCGTACAGGATGTATCGGGAAGGGGAGGCTTGGAAGTCTTCCCTGTCGGCTTGCCCGCGACTTATTGTGGCGGGCTACGGTGCTGAGAATATAGAGCGCGCGCTTTTGGATCAGGACTGTGCTCATCTTCTTCAGGGTGTGAGTATCGATGGAGTTTTGTCTCCAAAAAATCTCAGGCAGCGACTCTCTCACGCGCTCGCGTTAGTGGTGCCGTCTCTTGTTGAGGGCTTCTGTCTCCCCGCGCTTGAAGCGCAGTCCTGCGGCACGCCGGTCATTTGTCGACCAGTGCCGGCCTTGCGTGAGCTCGTGACTGAGCACGACACTGTAGCCTCCGATTTTTCTGTAGAGTCACTCGCGAAAGCGATCGCTCAGGGGATATCTCGGGGAGTATCGGGGCGGCGTCAGGTTGTGCAAGCACATATTGATCGGTTTTCATGCGCGGTTGTCGGAGCGCAGGTGAAGTCGGAGTATCAAAAGGTGCTAGCGAACGGGAGGGCTCGATGAAGGTAGCTCTCGTGCACGATTGGCTTACAGGGATGCGCGGCGGAGAGCGGTGTCTTGAGGCATTCCTGTGCATATATCCAAACGCGGATATCTTTACGCTTGTCCACGTGCCTGGGGCGACATCGCCACATATTGATAGTCGGGTGAGGGGCACGTCATTTCTTAATCGAGTGCCTGGGATTCGGCGACTGTACAAGGTGTTTTTGCCCCTCTATCCTCTCGCGGCGCGATCTCTCGATCTCTCGGGGTACGACCTCATCATCTCGCTAAGCCATGCTGCCGCGAAAAACATACGAGTGCCGGCTGGCGCGCGCCATATCTCATACTGCTTTACCCCGATGCGGTATATTTGGGACCAGGCGAAGTCGTACCTTCCTGGCCTCACGTATTATTGTGCCTTGCCGTTGATTCGCTCTTTACGGGCGTGGGATGTGGCTGGCGCGCGTTCGGTCGATCATTTCGTTTCGATCAGCTCCTTTATTGGGGCGCGCGTTCGTCGATATTATGGGCGGTCTTCGGTTGTTATCCCTCCTCCGGTTAGAATGGAGAGAGAGATTATTGAGACTCTCACGCAGGAGGAGCAAGAGCTCTTCATGCGGTATAACGAGGAGTTTTTCTTGTGTGCCGGCGCGCTCGTTCCCTACAAAAAGATCGATGTCGCTGTCGATGCGTTTACGAAGCTGGGTTTGAATCTGTGGATAGTTGGAGATGGTCCGGAGCTTGAGTCCTTAAAGGCGCAAGCAGGACCGACGGTCCGATTCTTTGGTCGTGTGAGTGAGGCTTTTCTCTGGGAGTGCTATCGTCGATGCCGAGCTCTTGTGTTTCCCGGAGTGGAAGACTTCGGCATCGTGCCGGTTGAGTGCTTAGCGGCTGGCCGGCCCGTTATCGGCGTAGAAGCCGGAGGCCTTAGAGAGTCAATCGTTGGATACCGTCCATGGCAGCATTCGGCGCTTGTTCCCGAAAAGCACAGCGGTGTATTTATTCCTAAAGAGCGATGTGGAGACGCTGATGCGGTGTGTGAAGCGGTCCACGCGTTCTGCCGCGTAGAGGGAGCCTTTAGCCAGGCTACCCTTCGAGCAAGAGCCAGTGAGTTTAGTTACGCAAGTTTCTTTTCCGCATGGGAGAGCTTCTCGAAATCGATTGGGATCGCTCCTGAAGATGTGAGCCCGAAGCGAGCGGGCGGTGGGGATCTATCAAGGGCTGAAGGATCATAGATGTTAAAGCAGAAACGCCAGCTTTTTGAATACCTTTTCATGATGACCGATCTCGCGGTCGTAAGCGTCGCATGGGTTATCTCGTATTGGCTGCGATTCAAAACGAACCTCGTTCCCATCGATAAGGGTATCCCAGAGTTTTGGCCGTACCTGTCGATGTTGGCGTTCATCTGGTTAATCTGGGCATTTGTTTTCCGGCGTATGGGGCTCTACCGGCCGATGCGTGGTGTTCGGAGAGCGCATGAGTTGTGGATACTCGTTAATGCCAACGCGCTTTCGATTCTTTTGTTGATCTCCCTCACCTATCTCTTTCGAGAGAAGAGCGTTCAGTTCTCTCGTCTCGTTTTCGTTTATTTCTGGGCTATAGCTACCGTGTTGACGATCGTTCAACGCACAACCCTTCGCTTTGTATTGAGAGAGTTGCGTCGCAAAGGGTACAACCTTCGCTACATGTTAGTCGTTGGATCGGGGCAGATTGCTGGTGATATTGCGAGCAGAGTAAGGCTCCATCAAGAGTTGGGGATTCAGTTGCTTGGATGTCTCTCGAAAGAAAGCGGAGAAAGGACCGCTCCAGGTGGAGTGCCGATCGTAGGGCGTTATTCAGATCTCAGTAAATTCGTTGGACGTACTGACCTTGATCAGATAGTGGTGGCTCTTCCGCTTGAGGACCATCAGCTCCTGCCTTCCATTATGGAGCAGCTTAAAGATTCCATCGTCGACATAAAAATCATTCCCGACCTGTACCAATTCGCAAGTCTCGGGGGCGCGATTGAGGACTTCGAAGGGTTGCCGGTAATCAGTCTTCAGGAGAGTCCGCTTGATGGAATCAATCTCTTTACCAAGCGGGCGTTAGATATCTTCCTCGGTAGTATTTTGCTCGTTACCTTGTCGCCGCTGATGCTTCTCCTAGCTCTACTGGTGAAGGCAACTTCTCGGGGGCCGGTCCTCTTTAAGCAAGAACGCGTCAGTTTTGACGGCACCTCGTTTAAGATCGTGAAGTTTAGAACGATGTCTATGAACGCCGAGAGCGCTGGACCGGGGTGGACCACACCGGGGGACAGTCGCGTAACTCGTCTGGGTAAGGTCCTTCGTTCTACCAGTCTCGACGAGCTCCCTCAGCTCTTCAATGTTTTGCGCGGTGATATGTCTATCGTGGGCCCAAGACCTGAGCGACCGGTGTTTATCCAGGAGTTCCGTCGGCGCATTCCTCGGTACATGCTTCGCCATAAGGTTCCCGCTGGAATCACTGGATGGGCTCAGGTGAATGGCTGGCGGGGTGATACCTCTATTGATAAGAGGATTGAATACGACCTTTACTACATCGAGAACTGGTCCCTCTTCTTGGACCTTAAGATTTTGTGGATGACCCTTTTTAAGGGGTTCAAGAATCGCAACGCCTATTAGTCTCTCCAGGCTGAGCCCCGTATTGTGTCCTTTCCAGGAAGTGGATGCTGAGCTACCCTTGCGGCTATGGTTCGCACATTCGCCCTTTTCATGATGATATTTTTCTTTGCAGGCTCGCTCGTGCTGGTCGCCGCGAATGACATTAGAAAAAGGTTGCCCGCTCCAACAGCGGCTCAGGAAGAGAGGATGCAGCACCTCATTACTCAACTGAGGCATGAGACGATCCTCCCTCCAGAGAAGGAGTTCGTCGAGGAGAGCCGCAAGCCGCAGCGTAAGCCGGGAAGTTACCTGCCTGAGCATGACTGGGCTCGGCTCAAGCGAACGATTTTGGGTCTTGTTAGTTCATCCGAACCTGAGGAACAGAAGTAGATGTGGCACGGATATTTTTTCAGTCGGAGTCGTGGATTGGCAGTCGCGCTATCGTGCGCTCTAGTTGTGAGCGCCTCGGGGTGCCTCTTGGTGCCCTTTGTTCAAGCTTTTAAAGAGGTCGGCGCGACGGAAGGCGACCGCATGGCTCTACTACCGGAGCAGATCAAAAAGTTTAATGCAGCGGTGGTGTTCGGTAATCGAATGGAGGCGATGCAGTATGTGTCGACTGATTCTCAGGAAAAGATTGCGTCCGGGTTGAAAGATAACACCGAAGAGGAGCGCATCGTCGATTCAAAGGTGAATAATGTTGTGTGGGCCGACAGCGCTCGACAAGCGACGGTTGAGATCAAGGCCAAGTATTTTAAGGTCCCTGTATATATCGTTAATACTCGCGTTGAGGAGCAACGATGGGCGTTCAGCGTTGGCGAGGGGTGGAAGTTGACCGATCGCACAGTGACAGATCGCACAGTGACAGATCGCGCAGTGCGAGAGGAATAGGGATTTTCGGATAGTAATGATGTTTCAAAGAGTGCGTGGTCATTTTGTAGCCTGCCTTATCGTTGGAGTCCTCTTTCAGGGGTGCTCGCTTTTTAACGGGTCGACGAATAAGGTAAAAGGCGCCGGAGGAGTCGCGATAGAGGCGACCTCTGGTATCGATCCTGATGTCACACCCTTTGTGCTTGAAGTTGTTGAGGAGTTGAACGACGGCACTCAACTCATCGTTAAAGGGCGCATCCTTCCTAAGAGTACGTGGCCAGCGGACGCGGTGGTTGTTCGGCTCTCGGCTCTCGACCGCGCGGGACAGCAGCG
>CAIVDM010000018.1 GCA_903904735.1 uncultured delta proteobacterium | reverse complement strand
CAAGCAACACAAAACCTAGAGGCACCCACCATACGAGCTTTCCGAATCCTTGGTACGCGGGAACCGCTCGATACTTCTCTCCGAACTTCGCGAAGACGTTCTCAAGGATAGTCTGAGGCGGCACTCCGCTTTCTAGCTGCGATCGCATCTCGAGCTTAAGCTCGTGGGCTTTGCTACTAGGGCAATCGTTAAGTGAGCGCCCAGGACAAAAAGGGCTAAAGACTTGTTGATAGAGCTCATATGACTGCTTGTCGAGAAGCTCAGCGCGCTCATCAGCCTCGGCTCGTGATGAGACAAAGGCGACTACGCACAAAAGGATTAACGCTAGCTTTCGAATCATGAGGCTCCAAACTCCGAGCGGTAAGTCTTAACGCGCTTCATCAGATCCTCATCGATTGTGAACTTAGACGAGTTCTCTCGCGAGAGATACGAGATAATATCGTGGATAGTGACTATCGACGTGATCTTTATATCCAACTCAGCTTCCGCTTGCTTCACCGCTGAGACTTCGCTCGTCGCTTTTTCGTCCCGGTCCACAAGAATAACCACTCCAGCGATCCGCACGCCCACCTTCTCGCGAAGAACCGGGATCACCTCGTGAAGTGTTGTGCCCGCCGTTACAACGTCTTCAACAAGAACCACCTTCATGCCAGGCGTAAGTGGCTTACCAACGTACTCGCCACCTTCGCCTCGAGTCTTAGCTTCCTTGCGATTAAAGCAGAAGCTCATCGGCGTGCTATAATGGCTCGCGAGTGTCATCGCCGTTGAAACACACAGTGGAATACCTTTGTACGCCGGGCCGAACACGACATCAACATCGCCGAGACCGGCGGCGAGTATCTGGCGAGCGTAGAAGTGCGAGAGTTTCGCTATCTTTGTTCCATCATCGAAGCAGCCTGTGTTTATGAAATATGGCGCCTTTCGTCCTGACTTGAGGGTAAAATCACCGAACTTGAGCGCTTGGCTCTGGACGAGAAAGTCGATTACTTCTGATTTTGAAAGTCCGTTATCCATCATCGGATCCTCTGGTTAAATTTTCGTGATATATCCCTGTAAACCTTCGCATGCGATCTGCTCGTCGGCACTGTAGACCCCTGTGCGCATGAGCGCAAACGCATAGGTCGTCGCGCTCGTCTCGTCAGCCGCGTATGAGGCGATCTTGCCTATCGTCTCGCCTCGAGCGTTCACGATTGGAGCTCCCAGAGTCGTGTGTGTTCCTGACAAAACAACGCGCTCGAGCGTACGTGGAAGCTTTCCGATCGCGTCACTACGCTCGATAACTTCCTGCCCCACATAACACCCCTTCGTAAAGGAGACAGCGTCACGCGTTCCGCACTCGGTAAGAACAACTCCTTCATTGATCTCATCGGGGAAAGTCGGTTGACCTTGTCGAAGTCGTGTCAGTTGATAATCCGCTGAAGTCATCGGCGTTCCCAATCGGTCACCGACAACTCGCAGCGTCTCCTCAATCGACGGCGAGGGGAGCAGAAGGTCGAATCCAGGCTCTCCCAGGCGCCTGGAGAGCCTCATATACACACCCTCAGAGCCGAATAGTTGGGCAAGCGACCGCGCTTCTTCCTCACTCGCTATGAGATGAACAAAAGCCCACGCGTTCGAGACATCTTCGAGAGAAACCCGATCCGCAACGATAAACTTGCCTAGAGCCGCGAAAAGCGCTTGGCGCGCGCCACCATCACAAGCCAACAGGAACGCTTCGTCTCGTGTCGCGAATACCGTGTAGAGCCCCTGTACCTTTCCTTGAGCGGTCAGCGCCGCGGCGAGCGCGGAGCCGGGATAGGCGAGCGACCGTAGGTCGTTAGAGAGCCTATTGTTTAAATAGCGGCGGGCGTCTTTTCCAGAAGCCTTGCAAACAACCGCTTGTGAAAGAGGATACCAGCGCGCGCTCATCGGATGCGAGTGAAAATTCGTGACAAGCTATCCCATGACCAGAAGACAACTACGGCGCGCCCCTTGATACGTTTCATGTCCAAAAACGGATCCGTCCAAAAACGGGAGTCTTTTGAATTATCTCGGTTGTCTCCGAGCAAGAGAACTTTACCAGCCGGTATCACCACAGGACCGAAATTTCCATCGATCTTTCCCCCCGCTGTCCATTGGGCATACGGCTCCTCAAGCGGCGCGCCATTTATCAACACCTGAGCGTCTCGAACCTCGACGGTTTCGCCCGGAAGTCCAATCACTCGCTTGATAATATGAATCGCCGAGTCGTCTTCGTCTGGGGTGCTCGGATCGTCAGGTCGGGTAAAGACAACCACATCAGCGCGCTTTGGCTCATTCCACGTCAAAACAGAGTCGGTCACGAACGGCATACGCAAACCGTACCAAAACTTTAAGACCAAGATGAAATCACCAATCTGCAGGGTCGGTATCATCGAGCCCGAAGGGATCTTAAACGGCTCGACTACCGTTACACGCAGAGAAAAGGCGATCGCGAAGATAACTATGAGCGTCCTACAGAAGGAAACGAACTCGCCCCAGATACCCTGCTTTCTGGAATCCTGCTCAGAAGACTCTTGAGATCCTTGGTTCACTGCGCCTTCCGTCATATTTCCTGTCGTTTTGCGTGGGTACTGTTCCCTAATAGGCGATACGCAGGTTACGAGCCCCTCAAGACAAGGTCAATCATAAGAACGGTTTTTTGGAATTGTCCCGTGCTGGAAGGACTGAGATTGAGCGCCCAGGCGAGCAGATTGGAATCTTATAGGCCCATGGCGCAAAAAAAGAGGCGCCCAGTCTCTCCTCTGGGCGCCTCTCCTTTTGAAGCCTCGATTAGGGGAAGTTTAAGCGGCGAACCCCTGTCTCTTACCGAACACGACCGTGCTGCAATCAACCTCGATCTTTGGCTCCTTGAGGGTAACCGTTGATACGAAGATACCCGGCTCAAACGCTCGCTCCTTGAGGAGCTCTACCTTAGCGGGGTCTGGGATTGTCATCGTGGCGGTGATCGAGAAGTTGATTTCGACCACTACGTGTCCCGGCGTATCGTCGATAATCTTTGTTATCATTCCGTAGAGCGGATACGTCGTTCCAACCTCGACCTCGCCGAATTGAACTTCACATCCAAACTTCTCGAAAAAATTTGCTGGCTTCACTTCGTTATTATCCATTGTACATCCATCTCTCTTTAGACCGTCTCTATCGGAACCTATGCACCCTTATCCTCCGACAGATGAGATGTGCTTCAGTCCAAAACGAACACCACCCATAACCTAGCGATTTCACTGCTTATCTCCAGTCTAAATCCATGAATTCCTTACCCCCTGTTCTGCTCTATTTTTGACACCTGAAAGTCATAGCTCCCCATGGAGAGTAGCAAGGTGCCTATATGCGATCCAAAGGAAGCCCGGCCAGCAACTCTTCACGGACTCTCGCGGCGAGACCAGAAACAGCTTGAGATTACTTATGTGGAAACGTTTGCCTGATGGCGATAGCAGTAGAAGCGGCGCCAGCGCGATTGAAGCTCAGATAATGAGAGCTAACTCCTCGAAGGAGGCGCTTGGCGCTTGCTTCCCGTGCCATATGGCTCTCGAGAACTAGTGGAGCCACAGGTTCGTTGGTACGCAGGAACGTTTAGCGCCGAGTTTGTCGCGCTCGCGTCCCTTGACGGCGCTTGCGTGTCGCGGCGGCCTTCTTTGCCGACGCGGATCGAGCCGCGGGGCTACGGCTAGCCGTGGCCGATCCTCCCAGTTTGCCCCCTCGTTTTGCGGGAGCTTTGTTCAGCGGCTTTCCGCGACCCGGGCCGCCGGCTTTTTTTCCGCCACCGGTCATCTTGTTCACCGTAGCCCAGGCTCTTCGCTCGGCTTCCGCGCTTTTCGTTCCACGGTTCTCATACCCCTTTTCGATATGCTCAGCCTGTCGTTGCTGCTTGTGCGTGTATTTTGATTTGTCGCCGCGCGGCATTTTGTTCACCTTTTATAAACCGAGTTCCCCATGTGGGGCGTCTCTCAAATTTCACTTATCAGGATGAAAGAGACAGAGATGGTTCGTATATGATGCCGCTTAGTGCTGGGCACATCTCCAATTGGGGCTATGCCAGACATGAGCGGAGCTGGAAGCTCCGCGGTCCAGTCGACGCGCAATCCTTCAAATCTCGACTGTCGCCATGACTATCAGGACCGCGGAGCTTCGCTCCGCTTTCAACTCAAAGCTGTGGTGGGGCTACGAGAATTACGGCGCAAATGAGGTAATGAAGAGACGCGGTGCTAGCTAACAATAGAAAGGAGCCTCTCAAAGTGTCGGCGGGGCGGTCTCTGGGTTGAGGGTGTCAACCCAGAGACCTTTCCCCCACACGACAATAAACCACTCGGTGTGAGGGATAAGATCAGAAACCGCGATTCTGGTGATACTCGCGATTACGTTGATCTTCAGCCGCCTTCTCCTGTTGATAAGCGTAAGCCGCGCGCTCGCGAGCTTGTCGCTCCTCTTCAGCCCGACGGTTAGCCTAGGCAACGCGCCGCTGCTCCTCGAGGTAGTCACGGTCAGACATAATCCAACTCCTTCACTAGGAACCGAAAAACCTTCTCAAGACACCGCGTCTCGAGAAGGCCACCCTACAGCGAAATACCGATTCCATACTTCCGCAAAGATTTCAGAGACAGATTCATTCCTCCAACGTCCCTGTCGAGCCTTTTCCGCTTCGCTCGTGATGTCTGGAAAACAATGAGGCCGCACGCTTGCGCGATGTTTTTGACTACTTCTAACCCCCACTTTCCTCGCGACGGGACTGGGGATGAGCAGCTCGTCCGACGTTTTTCGCCACGTAGCTCTCCTCAATCTCCCTACTCGGCCGAGAGGAGTTTTCCGGCTTTGAGGTTCCGACCGAAACGAGAGTGCCTGAAAGCTAGTAGTCATAACGTAGGCAGGGTGAAAATTATCGAAGCGGAGTTGGAAGACGCTTCGGCCCTCCCTTTCCGCGTCGATTGATATGGTCCATTCTACGGAGACCTTAGAGCGCCTGACTAATCACGACCGCGACACAAGAAAAAGTCGGAGGAGCGGTGTGGCTCCTCCGACAGCAAAGAGACAGGCAAAATCCTTTCTAATCGCGCTCCGAGTGCCTCCTTGAGGTTCAAGAAAACACCGGCGGCGACATCGTTAACCGTTGCGCACGTATGACAAAGAAGGGACAAATGTTTGCGCCTGAAGCGCAAGCGTCACAGCATCGAGCGCGGCATGAGGATCGAGGGCGCAGCCTTTCGAAAGCTCCCCCTGCTCGATTCCCTTCAAGAAATCGTGATGCTCACCGGCAAAGGGAACATCACTTCCCGCGAATCGAGAATCATCCCATTCGGGGACGGGATGACTGTCGTCTGGGGTCGTCGAGTAACGAACTCCCTCCCATCCGAGACGATACTCGAAACGCCGTCCGTCGACGTCTCCAGAGAATCCATGCCAGAAAGGTTCCTGCTGATCGTCTTTGACACCAGCGTCTACGACGACGGTGTTGTTTCCCGGAAAGGTCCACTGGACTTTTACCCGCCGCACATAACCTGAATACGAGATCCTCTCGAGGATGGTAGGTTCGGCCTCGGGCCAACCGAACATAGACCTCGCGAGATGCAAATCGTGAACCGCGAGATCCATCCATGCTGAGCCAATCTGGTCCGCCATCTCTGGCGACGAGATCGGATTGTTCGCATAGACAAACCTGTTGAGCTCCAGAGTGATCCCTGTTTTTCCCGTCAACAATCTTCGCAACGCGAAGAAATCGTAAAAATAGGGCAGCACCTGCCCCACTCCACAGACGATTCCTGGGTGTTCCCCGAGGAGTTGACGGAAGTTCTCGACTTCCCCCGGCTTGATACACGCCGGCTTCTCTACCAAGACATGTTTTCCAGCCTTCATCGCTCGGCGAGCCATCTCATAGTGAGTCGCGGTAGGAGTACAGATAAGCACCCCTGTCACACTCGAATCGCCAAGACATTCCTCAAAGCTAGAATACGTACTCACGCGAGTCGTATCATAGCAATTTGGAACTTCGATGCCGAGATTGTTCTTGGGAACCTCAGTGAGGTCTCCCGCGAGAACTTTCGGATTTCGGCTGCATATTCCCAATTCCACTTCACCGAAGTCCTGTTTTTTACGCAGGACCGCGAGGTGAGCGGCACCAATCGGGCCGATCCCAACAACTACTAGTTTAGATCTCTTCACAACTACACTCCTCGAAATCGAACAAACGAACACGCCTAAGGCGTGGACAAACAAAACCTTTGCCTGTCGTCTTGAGTCTCAATCGAGCGCTGGATTCGCGACGCGCGAACTCGATGAAGCCCCAGACGACAAGCATCCGTACCTATCCTTCTACCCAAAAAAGAGTCGGCATCTTCCCTACCCAGCCCCTCGAAAGCAAATAAATCAATTATATCCGTACGAGTTACCACCAAAGGGCCTGGGCATGAAGATCTCATCTGTTCCATTCGGTTTGCATCTCACCTCCCGAGAAGGCTCATAATCCGGGTAGCCTCAAGCACTTCGAGCGATTGAAGGGAAGAACTTTCGTCGTGGAGCGGGCGTATTATCGACACAACTTCGCGTGTGGTCTTCAAGACGTGTCCCCTACCTCCAAGAAACGATCCTCACCTCTTGAGGTGTACCTCACCAGCGGGAATGGCTAGGATGTGAAGATGAACGAACCACTCCACGACGGGCTGCGAGCTATCCTCGAAGAGCTCGGAATCTCCTACCAACACTTCTCCCATCCTGCTGTGTTCTCGACAGCGGACGTCGTACTACTCCCTGAAAAGTTACCAGGCGCCGACACGAAGAACCTCTTTCTACGCGACGAGAAGCGCTCACGATATATCCTTGCATGCGTGCGCGCGGATACCCGGGTTGATTTAAAGCAGTTGGGTCGTTCCCTTGGGATGAAGGGGCTCACGTTCGCGTCCCCAGAAGACATGCTCATGATGCTGGGACTCACTCCAGGATCTGTATGCCTTTTTGGTCTCATGAACGACAAGCTGCGACAAGTCGAGGGCTTTCTCGATAGCTCGCTCGACGCCGCCGAGGAGATGCAGAACCACCCTCTTATCAACACCGCGTCATTAGTTCTTAAAGTGAGCGATATGGAGCGCTTCTGCGAGCGGGTCGCCCACCCACTCACGCGCATCGACATACCCGCGCGAGCGTAGCCTTTGTCCTACACCAACGCGAGTCCCGCGAAGGTAACAGCGCAGTCGCTCTGATAATCAACCGCCTGATCGTAACGCGTCACTTCACACAGGACGCGATCGTCCAGCTTCTCAAAGATATCGAGCACTGTATGCATGGTGGGAAACCCACAGATACGACGGGCGTCTTGGTCCTCGGCGACATGAGCGAAGAGAGCCGCCGTGTCGTGCGCCTGTATCGCTTGTAAGTAGCGCTTGTCTCGCTCAGCGACAAACTCCATAAAATCTGGGGTGAGCGCGCTCTCATCACCGAAGTTCCGCCCAACGTGGGCCATATCAACGCCCGCGATAAAGCACACTCGTCGCCCTTCGCGCCGCTCTTGTTGAATCGCCTCCGCGCAGGCTCCAACAAACGCGGTGTACTCATCAAATCGATCGAGCTTTTTGCCACTTTCAAGCGCCTCATGAAAGCTTCCCACTAAGATCGGCACTATCCGCGCGCCGGGCCTCACCCTGGATATAAACGGGAGCTGCAGCTCTAACGAGTGCTCTCGTCGATGTAGATACTCATCCCGAAACGCCCGTTCAGTTCCGAATCTAGTCGCCAGCGCGCTCACGAACTCCGCGTTGCATGGCAACCTCCCAAGCGGCGACTCGAAATCCTTCGATGAGAGGTGGAACATCTGTCTACTATACTGATGCGAAGTACCGATGAGAATAAATGTGTCCGCGTCACTATTCGCTAGATACGGATAAATCTGGCCGTAGCACCTTCCTCCCCGCCGATAATCAATGTGCGGCGCGACAAGACACTTGAGCTCTCCACGCTTCAACTCAGAGCTCGGTGTTACAAGCAGCCCATCAACGAGAGAGCGCAGTTCTGCCCCAGCGCTCGGGTACGCCGAGCCCGCCAAAGCCGCCGGCCGAATCGACAAGGATCGAAATCTCTCCACACTCTCTCGTTCGGCGGCGAAGAATCGCGGGCCCGCCAAGAAGAGATGCGCGTCAAGAAGCGTGATTAATTCGTCCAGCGTCGAACGTTGAAGCCCTTGTGAGGCGAATTGAGCTAGGATCTCCTCGACCGAGTGTTCACCATCAAAAGCTGACAGCAACGGACCAACAGCCGGCACGAGCAGGAGAGGCTGAGAAGATATCCCAAGCGGACACTGCATGAGAATGGCCTGGCTCTCGCTTTGATCGCCCTCCCCACTCTCAAGGGGCACCATTCGAACCTCAAGAGGCCACCGCAGCTTTGGTCGTTTAAGAGAAACATCCATCGTATATCGACCTCTAACTCTTGGGTCTGATGAGATCGCGATCATCAGCCCCTTCCACTATCATCGCATGAGCAATCTCCTAAGAGACAGCATTAATTCGCGCCCCGAGTGTCATCAGTCATAAGGTTGTTCCATATTCATGAGAACAAGATCTTGTAATGAAGAGCTTATTCAGGGGAGATTACGGAAATGCGCGCCGCCTATGCACGAGCTTTTCTTTTTACGTCACGGCTACTATCAGCGATCGTCCTTGGCGCGATCTTCCTCGCCTGCGCCGGAGACAATGTGCCCGCCGGTAGAATCCTCGTGAAGAACGACTCTCAAGACCGGGAATACAACGTAATCACGGTTTCTGGTGGAGGCTCTTACGCCTCACTCAAGCCAGGTGAGCGATTTCTGCTACCTTCCGGTGTTCGAAGCTTCTCCGTTCAACGACGATATCGAGACTACACGCGCGCGTATACCGTGAACTGCCCACCTCTAGGAGAACGAGGCATATCGATGCGGCTCATTGATATTCATGTGAATCGGATGCCTGGCGGATGCAAGACCGTCGAAGCCACGAAAGGATAGCGGAGCTTCATCGCCTGACGCTCCTTATCTGAATCCTCACACACGGAAGAGTTTGACTAGTGGAGGCTTCGCGTTTACCTTTTGGAATATGGACCTCAACGAGAAGAACGATCAAAGGTTAATCCTTCTTAGCGCGCGACACCGCGGCGCCGTTGTTGCTCAACGATCGTTCCTGTTACTCCAGATTCTGACCAAGGCCCCCCATCGGGGTCACTAATCCCGTCTCGGCGAAAACTTTCACGTTTACAACAACTATATTTGGTCTATACCCTGGCTATGCCTCGGAGGCTCTATGCGCTACTCACAGCTCTTTGGTCGATCCATTCGCTCAGTCTCTCAAGATGTTCGCTCTCGCGGTCATGAATACCTCATACGTGGCGGTTTCATTCGTGAATCAAGCGCGGGGAGGTTCTATATGCTTCCACTGGGCATGCGGGTGCAGGAAAAGGTTGTCTCCGTGATAAAAGAGGAGATGGAAAGCCTGGGCTGCCAGCAGATGCTCGCGCCGGTGCTACATCCACGAGAGCTCTGGGAAGAGACACGGCGAACGGCTAGCGTGAGCTTTGAGCTCATGCAGGTTAAGGACAGAAACGATCGCTGCTTTGTCCTCGGTGGAACAGCCGAAGAGATGATGGTCGCTGTCGTTCGAGGATTTACCCTCTCAGAACGCGACCTGCCGCTTTGCGTTTATCAGTTCTCGACTAAGTTTAGGGATGAGATGCGGGCGCGTGGTGGCTTACTACGAGCCAGGGAGTTCCTGATGAAGGACGCCTACTCGTTTCATTCGTCGAGAGACGACTGCGAGCGTTTTTACGAGCGCATGAGCGGCGCGTATTCGAGGATCTTTGAGCGACTCGAGCTGCACGCGCTTCGTGTCGCCGCTGACAACGGATACATGGGCGGAGATTACTGCCATGAATTCATCGTTGAGCATCCACTGGGTGAGAGTAGATACCTTAGCGCCGAGGATAGCTCTTACTGCGCCCATGAGGATATCGCCTCATTCATTCGAGAGGAGATGAATTCCGACGAGGCGGTCGCGGAGCGCTATGAGGCGGAGGCCCTGAGAGGCCCATCGATAGAGGATGGAGTTCGTCACTATGGACAACCAGCGTGGCGACAGATAAAGAGCGTCGTGTATGTGACCGACACTGACGAGAAGATACTCGTATGCATACGGGGCGATCTCGATATCAGCGAGGCTAAGCTGATTCGGGAGCTTCAGTGCTCGACTCTTCGACTCGCCACGGCCGAGGAAATTACGGCGATGGGGACTCATGTCGGCTTTGTGTCACCGCTAGGCTTTCAGGGACGCGTGAGGATAATCGGTGATACGTCACTGCGCTCAGTCCGAAACTTCACAACTGGAGCCAACGCCTGGCGACGCGATGTCCTGAACGTGAATTATAGTCGGGACTTTTCCGCTGATATTCTCGCTGATATTGGTATCGCGCAGGAGGGACACCGCGCCGTCGCGACTGGTGCCGTACTTCGCGAGAAGCGCGGCATCGAGGTAGGCAATATCTTTTCGCTTGGCACCTGGTACTCAGAGAGGATGAGAGACGCCACTTTCACTAGCTCTGACGGCGCCCGCGAAAAATACCACATGGCGTGCTATGGAATCGGAGTGGGCAGGACACTGGCTACGATCGCCGAGGTGCATCACGATCAAAGTGGGCTACTATGGCCAAAGAGCGCTGCTCCATTTGATATCCATCTGATTCAGATTGGCAGTGACGAGGCTTCGGAGCGATCCGCCAACGAGCTTTATTCACAGTTACTCGCGGCTGGCAAACGAGTGCTGTTCGATGACCGAGATGTCTCAGCGGGGATAAAGTTCGCGGACGCGGATCTCCTGGGAGTTCCAGAGCGGCAGATTATCTCGAAAAAGCTGGTGAGTTCAGGATGCTCTGAGACTCAGCTTTATCGGGCGAGCAATTCGAGTGTTGTTAAACTGTAAGAAGTGGTTTGGCCCTTAGGTCAATTATCAGACTGGAGAGAGAAAATGCAGATTCGAGTTCTTACCGGAGCGGACGTCGAAGCGTTTAGAGTCCTTCGCCTCGAGGCGATTAACGACTCCCCAGCGGCGTTTCTACAGACCGAAGAGAGCTTCAAGGCGACGCTCTTAGCTAATCTCGGTTCCTGGATTGAGCCCACCGAGAACAAGGCGACGTTGGGGGTTTTCGCCGACGCTGGCAAGCTACTCGGAATGGCGGGATTCCGCCGCGACTCAGGACCAAAGATCGATCACAAGGCGATGGTCTGGGGAGTTTTTCTCACGCCGTCAGCGCGCGGGCTTGGAGTTAGCAAAAAGCTAATGCAAGCCTTGATCGAAGAGGCGAGTCGTCGGCCAGACATCGTATCGCTCTACCTCGCGGTCGCTGAGTCTCAAGTTGCCGCCAAGGCGCTCTACGAATCGGTCGGCTTTAAGACATACGGCAGAGAACCGAAAGCTATTCGTGTATCTAACAAGTTTTTCGATGAGGATCTCATGTCGCTCGATCTGACCGAGCGAAGAGAGTCCAGCAGCATTCGGAGTTAATTCAACAACATACCAACATCTGGCGACACACAAGTGTTGCAACACGCCACAAAGCGACTCTGTGTCTAAAGTCCTACGGGGCAACTACCGACCCTTCCTCAGCAAATATTGTGGAGGGTTCGATGAGAAATCCATTAGTCGCTTTCGCGCTCCTGTCACTCGTAGGCTGCAGTGATCTGATGAACAATCCCATGTCACTCGGTGGTAGCCTCCCGGGGGCGGGGGGATCAGGACGCCCTGGAACCGTCAATCCATCGCAAGTTCTCTCAATGGGAGAGGACCTCTACAAGGCGGCCACGTTATCAGATGAGGACGTTAAGAAGATCGGTGACGAATCAATCGCCGAGATGGACTCAAAGAATCCCGTGGCGCCCCCCAATAATCCCTACGCCAAGCGCCTCGCTCGGCTATCGGGCGATCTCAAAAATGCTGAAGGGCTCAATTTGGATTTCAAAGTGTATCTTGTCAAAGATGTGAACGCGTTCTCGTTACCAAATGGATCAATCCGTGTCTTCGCGGCGTTGATGGACAAGATGACAGACGATGAACTCAAGTTCATTTTGGGACACGAAATAGCCCACATTAAAAACGGTCATCGCAAAGCGCGCCTTCAGAGAGCCTATGCGTCAAGCGCGGCTATTAAAGCCGCGAATACAGCGGCCAAAGCGACCACCAGCTCATCGGTTGGTGGATACGCGGCTGTCGTGGGTGGTGACATCGCCGCGAAGATCGCCGGTGAAGTGATTAATGGGCAGTTTTCTCAGTCAGACGAGACCGAGTGCGATGAGTATGGTCTTCATCTCCTGGCCAGCAAGAACCTGCCAAAAGACGCCGCCGTCAAAGCGCTCTTGAAGCTTGGTGATGACAGCGGCGCCGAAAAATCCTCCACGGATCTTTTCGCGAGCCTCACCTCCTCTCACCCAGATCCGCTCGACCGCGCTAAACACCTTCAGGCGATGATCCCTGAGCTCGCCGGGCAACCCGATCTCGGTGGGTCCAAGGTGCAGGTTGCCAAGAACGACTCGAGCGCTAACCAGCCATCCCACCAGGGAGCGGCGAGCCCAGCGCTTCCAGCTTCGGATGACGCGTCTTCCGCTTCAAATCGGGAAGACAGCGTCACTGATCGTTCGGCGGCGTCAACTGAGGTGGCCGCTGTCGCGCCGAGGCACAGCGGAGCGATAGCGCCAGCGACACACGGCGCGTCACCTGAGGGGTGGTACATCCAGGTAGGGGCATTCGCTAATCGAGCGTCCGCGAACTCCGTCCATAACTCCCTCTCCAGGAGTACCCACAACGCGGCGACACACGAAGCGGCGGTATCTGGAAGGCGGGTGTACCGAGTGGTCGTTGGTCCATTTAACTCCCGCGCTCAAGCCGAGGCGGGCATCAACACCGTGCTCACAAACGAACCGTCAATATCCGACGTCTTCGTGCGCAAGCTTTAAGCGACCGCTGAGCATAGCTCGTAGATTCCACTTCCAGTTGAATGCTTCACCTGAGCGCGGGTCATAGTCAGCTAACCGCGTCCACATCTGGCGTTATAGGATCCTATGAGTCGCTTTAAGTTACCTCAGCGTTGCATATAGCTCATCACAGCGATAACATCGCCGTTTGTTCGCTGCCCCCGCCTCGCCACGTATGACGTGTTGAGGCGGTGGCAAGGTGTTTCTTAGGTTATTAAACAAACAAGGGGTTTTTATGTGCGATTCGAACGGAATCGGGAACAACGCGTGCCGGTGGTGTGGACGACAGGAGATGCTTAAGGGCAACAATTACTGTAGCCCAGACTGCTTCTACGCCGCCCACGACGCGGATTTACTACATCAGATTTACTCCAATGATCGCCAGGCTCTTGAGTGTACCTTGTGGAAGATAAACGGGACCCTCGAGGAGCTCAGTAAATCTCTCAGTGGAGACAATCTTCAAGGGGTAGAAGCTCACGAGGTACTGCGTACTACCGTGGAGACCTTGAAGCGCGACTCATTTCAGATCGGTGAGCGCATTCAAAGCCTGACTATAGAGATCGATGCGATCGAGCGTCGATTCTAGATAGGTTGAAACTTAGGGAAGGAGCGTGTTCTCATTCCCTAAGAATGAGAACACGTTGCCACCTTCCTTATTTCCCAATACAGAACTTCGAGAAAATTCTTCCGAGAATATCCTCGGTGAATGTCTTGCCGACTATCTCATCGAGCGCGTTTAGCGCCTCTTTGATGTCAGAGGCGAGAATCGAGATCGGTATGCCGCCTGACTGAACGCCATCGATACACCGCTCCAGCGCCGAACTCGCGCGCATCAAGCACTCGCGGTGGCGCTCATTGGTAACAACCTCCCCGGTCTCTCCTCGCTCCGGAATGCGTCTTGCAAGGGTATCGAGTTCAGGAACCCATGTCGGGTCTAGTAGCAATCTTAGCTGAACGAACTCAGTGGTTCGGGGTTACTTCGACTCACTGTACGGAGTGGTAGTTAAGCGGTGTCGGATGCCTGGAACGGCTGAGGCGGTTATATCCCTGGTGCCGGCTTCAATAACGAATCGCAACACGTAAAGTAGCATACGGAGCTGAAGTTCCGACTCGCCCCCTACCCTCTGAACTGACAACTTTATCCCCACTTCTCCGAACTCGCCTGTATGCTCAGGCGCTACTCGTGGGAGAAGGAAAAGGATAAGCTTCAACACTACAGGAGACGTTCCCCCGAAAACTCCCCCCTCTACCAGATCGTCTTCCACTCTCGGGATGACCTACAATTCCAGTGGGAGGCTCGATTCCAGCATCAGTATGGGTGCTTGCGGGATGAGGTGTTGAAGACCTTCGACGAATACCTTAATTGCGGTATCCTCGCTCATGGCGCCGCCAGGGTATACTGCGACGGCTGCAAACACTCGCTCCTTATCGCGTTCTCCTGTAAACGCCGAGGGATATGCCCCTCGTGTGGGGCTAAGCGGGCAGTGAAATTCGCCGAGCACATCTATAGCGAAGTTATCGAAGACGTTCCCCATCGCCACACCGTCCTCACCATCCCAAAACGCCTGCGAGTCTTCTTTAAGTACGACCGCAAGCTTAACACTATTCTCTTTCGTGCCGCTTGGGGAGCGCTCTCTCAAGTGCTCGGTGTCGATGAGCACGAACTAGCGGCTATCTTCACCGTACAGACTGCTGGCGAAGCTCTAAACTATCATCCGCACCTGCACGGACTCTTCGCTGACGGATACTGGAGGAACAGCGTCTTCACTAGGTTCGGGGAGTTAGAACTCAAAGCAATCGAGGAAGCCTTCGCTGAACGAGTCCTCGCGCAGCTCCACAAGCAAGAGCTAGTCACTGACGATGATGTGGCGCAGATTCTCTCTCAGGATCACACTGGCTTCGGCGTACCTGTCCCCCGTAGCCTTGCGCGAAGGGGGATGGCTAGGAGACCCCTTCCACGACAAAGAGAGTGAGCAGTTCGTCGCTCGCTACATCGAGCGCGCTCCCCTATCCCTTGAGAAGCTCTCTATACAAGATGACATCGTGACCTACACCACTAAAGACGGCGCCGCTCACGCCTGTCCCCCGTAGCCTTGTGCGAAGGGGGAAGTTTGACGCACTGGAGTTTTTGGCAGCGCTCTCAGTTCATATCCCGAAAACCTACGAAAGCATCACACGATACTACGGGCGGTATTCCTGCAGACGCAGAGGCGAACGCGCTAAGCTCTCCCCTCATCCCCCTGAAGAACCAGAGAGCGACTATCGAAGAGAGTTCCGTAGGAGTAGTTGGGCCGCGTGCATCAAGAGAATCTACGAGATAGACCCCTTGGAGTGCCCCACGTGCAAAGCACAGATGCGAATCATCGCATTCATCCAAGACCAGCACTCAATAAAGGACATCATGAAGGCTCAAGGGATCCCAGACTTCCAAGCCCCTCCTCCTATTCCTAAGTTCATCGATACCTCGCACGCTATCGATGAACTTCCCGAGTACGACGCCTTCGGGCCGGCGCCTGATGACTTCTAAACTCCGCTTCCTCGGTGACGGGACGGCAGACGTGTAGGTGAAATGCTATTGTTCGCGACTTAGCTCGCCATTCCAGGCTCTCTTTGCAGCCTTGAAACCCTAGCGGGGTGAGACAGGCCACGCATTTCAACACTTACCTCATCCCTTGCTTAGGCTTATTTGGACCTCAGGATGCGGCCGACTACCATAGTTACCATAGTTCAACTACTTACAAAAAAGCGATCGATGTTCCTAGCTATCGACTTATCACTTTTCCGCGAGGCTTATGATTTCAGTTCTCAGGCTGAGGTTTGAGGCGTTCCGCTTGAGTCTTGTAGCCTTCGTTTCTCAAGTCCCCGTTATTACACGCCTCTTCCTTGAAATTCACCGATGACCCGGGGCTTGTCGTCTCTCGTTCGAGCGAGCACTCGATGCTTTTGTTTTACGGTCCTCAACGCGACTATAACGCATCGATGCGCGCTTACCCGAGCCTCCGCGATATAATGACAGAGCTTGCGCGTACATTACTGCGCTAAAAAATGAGCCGCTGGCTCCGGAGGATACGTCTATCTCCGACTCAAGTAGATTCTTTGCCGGTCAATTTAGCGCACGTTCGAGTCATAGTCGTCTAGTTGGAGCGATTGGATGTTAAAGTACCAGTTCATCTCATACCGCCACACGAAGATCGCTCCGGCTAGCACCAGAGAAGCAAGCGCCGTCTTCCATCTCCGTAGCGCTGCACATACAAGCCCTGCCAATCCGAGCAGGAGTCCAGTGAGAGCGCCAAAGGAACCCTCAAAAAACCTCATAGCGATTTGTTCGTTATTCGTGATACGGAAGTCGTCCGCGAACGCCGCATGGCACAATCCAAGGCAAAGCGCCTCGACCGCCACTAAGACGACGACTGCTTGCGTCGGCGCGCGGCCCCGCCCTTTATGAGTTTCGCATGTGCGGTGTAGCCGGGTAAGCAAAGCGGAAAGAGGTTTTGTCGTTAGTGCTTGTGGTTTGGTTCTCATACTTTTCATTTTTGAACTCCTCTCATACGGTATATCTGTGGCGAAGGCTTTGCGCAAAGGAGCGATATCGAAGAGACGTACGAAAAAACCGTTCCTACTCGTGTAAGCCTCTACGGGATAAAGACCTCGCCGCAGCGCGACGAATGGAACGCGCCAGACCCCGGCCGTTCCGAGACCTCACGAAGTTCAAGCCTCGCGTCGATGCCCGCACTCGAAGAAACCCTTACGAGGAGTTCCTTTCTTACTTTTGTTATATGTTTCGATCCGGCGCATATCGCAGCGCCGCAGTTTTATACATAGGATATGCTCGAGTACTGGCTGCACGTGACTACCTGGGTTTTTCTCAGAGACCGCGCGCGAATGGTTCAGCGCTTTGTATGCTTTAAAAGCATTTCAGTCTTTAAGCGAATCCGTGGGGTTAGAGACATTTGCCCCCCGTAACTGCTGAGCTGAAAGCGTAATGTATATGTTTTAAAAACATATAATCAACAGCGTCGTACACTAACGAACAGCAAGAGAATCGAGGTAACTGCCTAAATCTTTAAGAGTTACCGATGAGAGTTTAAATCATCCGGTGCGCGGGTTTT
>CAIVDM010000017.1 GCA_903904735.1 uncultured delta proteobacterium | reverse complement strand
TTCCGATACATACGAGAGAGACCTTGACCAAAAAACGGAAGTCGAAAGACAGGAACTCTCATTACAACTTCGACGACGACTGCGGTATGGCAGACCAGATGCGTTTGTGCTGCGACGGGAAAAAGCAGAGTGTCTAGCCGATCTGCCGCCAAAGAATGAAATAACAATTCCTAGTGAACTTTCCTCAGAACAACGAGAGGCTCATGTTAGCTTCGTCAATGCCATCCGGGACACCTCGGAAAAGCCTCATCATTTTCAGCTATTACATTATCTTAAGCAGCTTTACTTGCACCCATTTTTAGCCCAGGGCGAAAACATTTGCGATGACACCCAGACCTGGATAAGCAGCTCACCGAAATTGAAATCGGTTATCGATGTGCTCAAAGACATTCGTAGGAAAGACGAGAAAGTGCTCATTTTTGCGCTCACTCAAAGGATGCAAGACGTCCTGCAGAAAGTCCTTGGCGATGTCTTCGACTTGTCCATAGACATCATCAATGGAAATCCACAATCTAAGAGAGCTGGAAATACCTCCTATCGACAGAACATAATTGATCAGTTCTCGGCTATGGAGGGTTTTAATATACTTATTCTCTCACCACGCGTCGCCGGCGTGGGACTCACCATAACTGCGGCCAACAATGTTATCCACTATGAGCGCTGGTGGAATCCTGCCAAAGAGGCGCAGGCAACCGACCGCGTTTACCGCATCGGGCAAACGAAAACAGTAAATGTTTACTATCCGATTTCGAAGGATCCCCAAGGGCAGTTTACCTCGTTCGATGAAAAATTGGCGGGACTTTTGGAAGAAAAGAAGCGAATTGCGAAGGATTTCCTCACTCCATCAGCAACAATGACTCTCTCTGACGATGAATTCATTCAGAGCTTCGCCAACCAGTCTACTACTGCCCGCACATCACCATCGTCGGCGGGGATAGTTATTAACTCTCTTGAACAGGCGCTAAGGTTGGATGGCCATCAGTTTGAGGCATTAATAGCGGTTCTTTATGACAAACAGGGCTATAACGTAATTCTTGGACCAAGGACTCGCGACAGAGGGATCGACATCACCGCAATTAGCAAAAACGAATTAATCGTAATACAATGCAAACACACTTCGACGGATAACTCCCTGTCCAACGACGCGATCGAGGATCTCGAGGAAGGTGGGGCTTTCTATCGAAGGGAAGTCTTTCCTCGGTCAATGTCTCACTTTCTTCCGAGCAGAAAGGCGTGGACGAACGGCCGCTTTGATGCAGAAACCAAAGTTTTGGCGGCACGTCTCGGCGTAGAGCTAGGTGAGAACCGAGAGCTATCTGCGTTACTAAACCTTCATCGACCTTCCCTCGCGGATATTGCCAAGATGGAGGCCCAACGAGCGAAGTCTCGCGACAAAATCGCAGAGCTATGCAGAGCTCTACATCCGTAACCCCCAGGCAAGAGTGCGGCGTTCGATACGGGGTGTTACTCATATCCAATCGTACGGTGGAGCCAACAACTAGTTCAGGCGAAAGTACCCGGTAGTGCCGGAAGAGAACGCTGTAAAAACACTTGTTCGATTTGACAGGTTCATTATCCTGGACGCCGCTCCAATTAACCGCCGAAGCAACTACTCACTCATTAGGGTCGGCGAGGACGCCGTACCTCCCCTATCGCACTCTTGAGATACTTTCGTTAGTCAAGGTCGAGATAGGCTTGAGATGCTACCCGGCATTGAATCGGACAAGGGACTTCAGAATATGGTTAGCAGTCGCGGAGACCTTCGGTAGCCAATTTTCTAGGTCGGCCAGTAAACTCTCGTTAAAGGGATGAGCGCACGTACATCCGCGTCCATCCTCTCGTAGTGCTCCAAGACACCATCAACAAGACCATCAAGGTCCATGAGCATCACAGGTATCGAAGCTCTTTCAGCCTCATAATGCGCATCTTTTGAGAAGCCGCCCGTGCTGACATAAAGACCCTTATCGTCCTTATGCCGACCACCTAAAAAGCTGCGAATCGCGTCAGCACCCATCTGGGCGTTTCGATGTTTAACTTCCACAACGATGCGAGGCGATTCAAAGCCAAATCCATCCGGTGAAGCGACTATGTCTTTGCCCCTATCAGG